>CAZSWB010000164.1:0-1564 GCA_964610675.1 uncultured Candidatus Saccharibacteria bacterium | reverse complement strand
TAGCATACGTACCATATACGGGTGTCTTAGAATTCTTAATACATGAAGCAACCGTGTTCTTTTGGATTGGAAATACTGTTTCAAATTCAGCGTCACCGGTCTGTATGAAAAAATGAGACCCGAGAAATTTTTGGTTCAAAGATTCCATGATGAATTTTAATCCTCACCCTCTATTTTCAGGCTGACGGCCGCTGATTTGCTTTGTTAATGCAACAAAAAGCGCGTCGGTATGAGAAGTAAGGCTTTTGTCCGCATGCAATAAGGATTTCAATATTCCCTGTCCTCGATCCCCAATAATAATTTGCAGCACATTATTTTGCATTTCAAAAGAAAACCAGCAACCCGAAATATCTTTCCACGAGCCCAAGTTATGATCAAAGCAATTAGTTGTAAGCTCTGCTGCGATGGCTGTCAGAAGTGCTGTATTGTCTTCACTCAGACCGTTGGTGATTGCTTCTTGGTAGAGTTTCGGCAAACGAGCGTCAGCTATGTCGCGCGTTGGGCAATAGTATTCGGTTGGAGGCTCCTGAGCAGAAGTTTCCGTTGCCCAATGAAATGCTTGATGTACCATACGGTGATTATACATCACTCATATCAAAACGACCCCTCACCTGCATGGGGTCGTTTTATTCTATATGTAGACATTTGCTTTTGTGGCTTCACGTCGTTGCAACAAGTGCAAGGGCGTAAAGTCTCATGTCTTTACATGTGTTTTTTTCCCGAAAGATCGTGCTCGGCTTTTTGAAGCCATTTTGTAGCAAGATCTTTACCACCTAATCCAAACGCAAGTCCGCCTGCTATTGCAATCATTGCAAAGAATGCGGTCAAGAATGTTTGAAGGAGTTGGGTTGCTACGTTCAACTGGAGCAATGCTGCAAAGAGAGCAAAGATGAGAATTGACCATTTGCTAATTGCTGCAACCATTCCCCCGCTTGTGAACCCTGCCGCCTCAACACTCGCGAGTACTGTGCGATATACGAAGTTCGCGAGTACTACAGAGATGACGAGGATAACCGCAGCGACAACAACATTCGGAACATACAGAAGAACTGATGTAAGGAATTGAGATACTTGGTTTAAGCCCAAGATATCGGTAGATGCCAAGAGCGTCACGATAATGAGGAACCACTTAAAGATTTCTCCGACGAGATGGGCAATATCTAACTTCAATCCCGCTTGCTCTACCGCTCGCTTGAGTCCTGTAATGGATTCAAACGCGCTGTTGATGCGAAGCATGACCATCGCCTTTTCAATGAGTCGTCCTAAGGCTATTGCAATACTCCATCCAATGAAGAACACGACAAGAGCCGCGATGATGTTTGGAATAATGGTAATGAATTGGAACCAAAGGTCGGTGAGAGACGTTGATACTGCATCCGTCCAAGTTGATAAGAAAGAATTATATTCTGCCATAAGTGACACCTCCTTTCGATGCGAGTATGAAGGATGAAAACTACGTATATCGTATCCCTAGGGGTGATATAAGTCAAAGAAATGGCCTGCAATCCATTGGATTACAGGCCGTACGTTCATTACAGTATTCCCGTTCGTACTCCGTAGTTAG
>CAZSWB010000163.1:0-1571 GCA_964610675.1 uncultured Candidatus Saccharibacteria bacterium | reverse complement strand
GAGTTTTTGCTTCTTGGACATGGTTTTAGTGTACGCTAAAAATGAAAATCGTAATATTTCCTCCCTTAAATAAAGAAAAAGCGTCGCGCACAAAAGTGACACGACGCTAAGGATTAAGATCAAAGCACAAAGTGCTTTAGGTCTTAGTTTCTAACTCCAAAGGACTAACTTGCACGCACGATCGACGGACAGATGCCATCAAACTCATTGCCTAGCCAATGGCCGTCAGCCTGCCAATGACCCTCATAGAAGTAGAGAACGCGGACACACAAAGCGACGTCAGAGCCGCGATAGATCGTTCCCCAGAAGAAGATATAACGAATGTTTCCGTTTTCATCTGTCTTCCATTCCTCCGGAATGAGGTGGGGACGTTCCAGCAAGTAGTCCAAGAGATTGGCATTCTCTGTGGGCAGACTTTCAAGCTCTTTTCGAAGCTTGTTTCCCTCGATACTCTTCCCATTCCGTTGATTGCGAGAAAGATGGAGCTTGAACTGGGACGGATCCCATACAACCTGCCCGCGCTTCTTGTGCTCTTCCACTTTCCAATTTGGATACGGAATGAGCGGATACGCGTCGCAGTCGATGACGTGCTTCACGACTGCGATTTCCGCGTGACCTCGGAGTACCGACAAGGTTCGAGTAAGAAAGTCGCCTTCGCACGCTTTCTTTATTTCCGCATTCGTCCAATTTCCTCGTCGAAATGCGGCCTTCAGCTCACCAGCCTGGTCAACATCGAGCATTAAATCACTCATCGTTTAACCCTTTCATTGCAACGGTGTTCCTTTAAAGAACGATGTTGCGATAAACATTGTGCTGCTGCCAGAATGGCAGAATCGGAAAGCAACGATAGCTTTGCCACAGCAGGCAAGTGTCTTCCTAAAAACACCTCTCTGCTGCGGCAAACGTGCATATATAGGTTTGTAATGTACTTATATCTATATACTCCTATCCGAGTATTTTGTCAATTGCTAGGTGCTAAATAGAGCCATAAAATGAGATAAATGATCAGATTGAAGTACTATCCATTCTATGCTGAAAAATCCTGCGTGTTTAAGACTCGTCCGTCAGAACAAACACAACATCATGGTCAAGATTCCATCGATCATCCGGAGATGCATAGTCCGTTTGAAGCCACTGCTCACCGCCAACATGCCGATCCAGCTCGAAGACGCTTGGAACGCCGTTGGAATCTAAAATCGGTTCCATAACAAGCCAGAATACATCATCGTTCCTCTGGTCTTTGAGCTGATGCCACAAACAAAGACCCACTTCGGCGGGGCAAAGCTCTCCTCCGGAGGCACACACGGCGTCTTGCAATTGCACGGTAGTAGGCTTTTCTGTACAGCCCAGGTCGCGAATGGAAGCGCGAACAAGGTTCAACGTTTTCTTTTCAGGAAGAGTGGTGAACACATTTTGCTTGATGAGATCCATCGCCGTTGTACTAAAAAAAATACCTTTGCTTTGCAAAAAAGCGACGAGCTCTTCTTTGGGCGTACCTCCTATTTCGACGGTTTTCCAGATTTTCCATTTGGGCATGGTGTTTTGCATAGGAGTTTCTACTATACACGCGA
>CAZSWB010000162.1:284-1592 GCA_964610675.1 uncultured Candidatus Saccharibacteria bacterium | reverse complement strand
CACTTTTAACTTTTAAAAATGCCTAGAACTGTTCACTTTTAACTTTTAAATGACAAAAACTCGTTCGTGTTTGACAAAATATACAGGGTACGTAAACTAATAATCTAACTACCTATGGCAGTACCAAAGAAGCGAACACCACGGTCAAAGAAGGGGATGCGACGAAGCCATCACGGCAGAACAGCCGCGAATTTTACGGTGTGTCCGAACTGCAAATCAAATATCACACCCCATACTGCATGCCCTACCTGCGGTATGTATCGCGGGAGGCAAGTGCTTGCAGTTGCGCAAAAAATCGAGAAGTCGGAGAAAAAACGGAAAGCAAAAGCACGCAGCACTGGCGCATAATTGAAAAATACGGTATACAAAGAAGGAGAATGATCCTTAGCATACTTGTATAATCCCATGGCAAACCGTCACTTAAGCAGATCGATAGCATTGCAAAGTCTTTTTGAATGGGATATGCGCGGTCAAAAACCCGCCGCATTGCAAGAAATTACGGCTCACAACATCCAAGAATTCGCTCCGGGACTTGATGATCAGGATTTTATCTTTGTCCTCATCCACGGAGTAAAAGAACATAGGAAAGAAATTGACGCCTTCATCGTACAATCCGCACCGGATTGGCCTCTTGAGCAAATAACAACGGTGGATAGAAATGTACTGAGAATCGGTATCTTTGAGCTGATGATAGCAAATGCTCCCGATGTACCGCCCAAGGTCGCGATTAACGAAGCGATAGAGCTTGCGAAAACATTCGGGGGTCCTTCGTCTGGCAAGTTCGTAAACGGCGTTCTCGGAACGATATATAAGAATATGGGAGAACCAAGAAAGACAGAATAGCTATGGAAACGGAAATTGACTTATCACCGCTCGAGAATACTCTTGGAATCACATTCTCAAACAAGAAAACGCTATTGTGCGCCTTGACACATCGCTCCTACTTGAATGAGAATCCGAAATTCGAACTTCCTCACAATGAACGACTGGAATTCTTAGGCGATGCCGTACTCGAGCTGATTGTTACCGATTACTTGTATCGCACCTATCAACTACAAGAAGGGGAAATGACGAATCTTCGTTCCGCGATCGTCCGCGGAGAAATGCTCTCAAAGATTGCCGGAGATATGGGTATCGAAGAATACTTGCTGTTATCACGAGGAGAGAAAAAAGATACCGGAAAAGCGCGACAATACATCCTCGCGAATGCCGTTGAAGCTGTCATTGGCGCAGCATATGAAGATCAGGGATACGCAAGCGCGAAGAAGCTCGTGGAAATCTTCGTCATCTCCAAACTCCCGGAAATAG
>CAZSWB010000162.1:0-274 GCA_964610675.1 uncultured Candidatus Saccharibacteria bacterium | reverse complement strand
TGGCAAAGGGGCTTCATATTGATATGAAGAGCAAGTTTCAAGAGTATGCGCAGGAGAAATATCGAATCACCCCCGTTTATCAAGTTCTGCACGAATCAGGACTTGATCATCAAAAAGAATTTGTCATCGGCGTATTTCTCCATAACAAGAAAATGGGAGAGGGAAGAGGTATGAGCAAGCAGGAAGCACAACAGCAAGCCGCCGCCGCCGCGCTTGCATCAATGGAAAATAATACGCTACCTAAACCCCTATGAGCGTTCTTGTTATAACCATC
>CAZSWB010000161.1:0-1607 GCA_964610675.1 uncultured Candidatus Saccharibacteria bacterium | reverse complement strand
GAAGGGACGCTATTGTAGCGCCCCTTTCTCTTTTATTGGGAGCCGGATTGAGTAATTACATTGATTTGGTTCGATTGGGATATGTTCGAGACCCGCTTGTTATCGGATCGTTGATGTTTAAGGTTGCGGATATCGGTATTGTTGTTGGTACGCTTTGGGCCCTTTGGATATACATGAGAAGCTGATTGTATAGGATGTGCTAATCTTCTTGTTTCTCCCTTCCTACATTGTCGGATCCTAAGCCGTGGATAAGAGAATATTGAATCTTACTTGATCTTCAGGATAGATGGCTGGAAAAATATGGTAAGATGATACAGAAATTATCTCTCTTTATATGAAAACTTCCTCGCCCCATACTATTTTATATTCCTTTCTATACGGGGGAGCATGTGTGCTGCTTGCGATTGATTTGTACTTTTTAGTTATTGCGCTTTTTACAAGTAATTATGCACCGGTTATTCCTCTGTTTGCAGGGATATGCATTACCGGCGGCATGTTGTTTATTATTTATGCGGAGGGCAAGGCTCGTGGGGATGATAGAAGGGAGCACAGACGCTTATCACGTGTCGCATCTCAACTCGAGCAACCGATTCAGTCCTTAGAGGAGGATATAGAATATCTGGTTCGTCACTCGGACGCTCTTCCGGCAGAAATTCGTCTCAAGCTGAAGCGCATGAATACAAAAACACGGATCATGCTGGAGAACGTACGAGATATCTTTTTAATGTTGCGCGCTCAAGGCAGTAGCGTCGCTCAAGAAACGAAACTGTATAATGTGTGTGCTCTGGTCGAAGAAGCGTTGCGCCGGGTGGAAGCGCTTGCATCCGCACGAAATGTGAAGATTATTCATAAGGCACATTGCGAGGATGCTCCCGTGAAGCTTGATCGGAGCCTTTTCCTTATAGCTCTGACGCATATTTTAGAAAATGGGATTTTGTATACGTTGAAGCCGGGTTTGGTAAATGTCGTGATTATTCGAGGAAAATCGTTTGTGCGGATTATCGTGCAAGATAGGGGAATTGGCGTAAAAAAAGAAGATCAACATGCCATTTTCGATCCCTTTACCAGAGGGCAGTATGCAAGTCAGTATGATCAAGATGGAATTGGTGTAGGACTGACACTTGCTCGATTGTTAATCCATGAGTTCAAAGGATCGCTTTCTTGGCGTCAACGTAGCGAATCTTCCGGTTTGGAATTTGAAATAAAGTTGCCGTTGGCAAAGAAATAAAGGAAAGTTCTTCGCTACCCCCGCCTACTTCGGTGTTTATTGTCTTCACCGTGTGTTTTTCTGAAGATTCGTGTTTTTGCGGGATCTGGCACCCCGAGTATCGTAACCGGTTCGTTGTTCCGCAAGTGGGAACCTTGGTGCCTTTGCTACGCTTGCTTTTTTCCCTGAGGTCATATTAATATACCGCATTTAAGAACTCCGGAGCTTTTTTAAAACTAACTATGCTGACAAACTTTAGACAAGGCAGAGGAAATTTGAAGTGAATATTTCTGCCAGAATACGGGAGCTTGCGAGTGCCGTTCTTTATCTGGCGGTATGGTATCAATATTGAACCAAGCGATTTCATCCATTGTTAAAGGATCGCCAATTGCTACCTGAG
>CAZSWB010000160.1:0-1625 GCA_964610675.1 uncultured Candidatus Saccharibacteria bacterium | reverse complement strand
AGCTTCGCGAGCAAGAGCGCGCTCTGGCGTATCGCAATCCTTTCTGCCGGCGTCATCATGAACCTCGCATTTGCGGCGCTGTTGTTGGGAATTGAAAGCGGAATCGGTGCGCCTACGCTTGCAACACCGGAGAACAAAAGACAACTCACGAATATCATGACGTACGTGCTCGAAGTTGCACCGAATTCTCCCGCAGCCGAAGCAGGCGTACAACCATATGACCGCGTTGTTCGATACGGAGATATCACGCAGCCGGAAGTAGGTCAAATTCAAAAACTTACCGGAGAATCTGCGGGAACGGAAATTGCATTGGCAATCGAACGAGCAGGTCAGCATATGACCCTCACCGTTACTCCGCGTACCGATCCGCCGGAAGGGGAAGGAGCGCTTGGTATCAGTCTCGGAGAAACCGGACTTTTGAAAACTCCGTGGTATATGGCTCCTATTGAAGGAGTAAAGAGAACGGTATTTATGACCGGTGCTATTGGAGATCAATTTGCAATCCTTATTCAAAAACTGTTTCGCAGCGAAGGGGTAGGACAAGCGCTCACGGGACCTATTGGTATTGCCATCTACACGAAGGAGGCGGCTTCGTTGGGACTTTCGTATTTCCTCGAGTTTGCGGCAATGATCAGTATTAATCTGGCCATTATTAACATCTTACCGTTACCGGCGTTGGATGGCGGACGGATATTGTTCGTTATCATCGAAAAAGCGTTCGGACGACGAGTTCCCGGCGCAATTGAGGCGTACGTGCACACCGCGGGATTCGTGTTGTTGATCGGATTGATGATCTTCATCACGTTTAAAGACGTTGGTCGTTACTTCTAATACGTTATGAAATATTCTTCTTTTTTTCTAAAAACGAATAAGGACGCAAAGGCGTTTGATTCCATTAATGCCACACTCCTGCAAAAAGGAGGTTTTATCGATCAGGTCATGTCCGGTGTATATACCATGCTTCCGATCGGACTGCGCACGCTTACAAACATCGAAACCGTTGTGCGGGAGGAAATGGATACGCTCGGATCAGAACTCTTGATGCCGTCGCTTTCTCCCGTGGACTTGTGGGAAACGACATCTCGAACGGGAATTGACGTTTTGTTTGAAGTTCGCGGCGCGAACGACGCATCAAGAAAACGAAATGACGGACGATATTTTCTCAATCCTACCCATGAAGAGCTCATTACTCCGATTGCAAAAATGAATCGGAGCAGCTACAAGGATTTTCCGTTTGCCGTATATCAAATTCAAACGAAATTCCGAAATGAAGAACGTGCGAAATCCGGACTCATGCGCGGAAGAGAATTTCGCATGAAAGACCTATACAGCTTCCATACGAGCGAAGAAGATCTTTTGGCATATTATGAGCAGGTCAAAGACGCATACATACGAATTTTTACCAGAATCGGTATCGGAGAAGACACAAAAATAACAATGGCGTCTGGCGGAGATTTTACAACCGGTTATTCGCATGAATTCCAAACTATCTGCGAATCGGGAGAGGATATCATCTACGTACATGATGAAACGGGTGAGACGTTCAACAAGGAAGTGATGGAACAGACGGAGGGATATACGGAATATTCGGCTACGGAAGTCGGAAATATTTTTCCGCTGAATAC
>CAZSWB010000159.1:1440-1667 GCA_964610675.1 uncultured Candidatus Saccharibacteria bacterium | reverse complement strand
ACCCCCCGGAACATAACCAACCGCCTTGTCAACTCCTCCCTTCGGTCTGCGCTCATCCCTGCTTCTCCTTAGATTTTGGGTAGTAGTACAACATCTTCGGGTGCATGCCAAATTATTGCGTACCGAGGCAGCGCCGGTAGCCAAGCCGCTAAGCTAGTCTACGCATGATGAAATGTCGTAAAATCCACGAGGTGAGTAAGAAACAAGAATAAAGAAGGACAGGTAAT
>CAZSWB010000159.1:0-1430 GCA_964610675.1 uncultured Candidatus Saccharibacteria bacterium | reverse complement strand
CTAAAGAGCTAGTCGACGCTGATGTGCAAAAAATCACAAATCAAAGGCTGACGTCCAAAGTTAAAGCGTATGCATTTCAACAACCCAAGCCTTTCAAGGCACTGCCTGCTACGCCCCAAATTTTAAACCGAATATGTTGTCGGACACCGAAATGTGAACGAACCAGTCTGTTCGCTCCACTTCTTACCCCGCGGGACCAAAGGAAATCCTTAAGATTGAAACAAAAAACGTCTATTCAATCTACGTCGCTCACAACGTGCCAGCCCGAGGGATATAATTTATCTCTGCACGCTACCGAAAGACATATTTTCACAGAGCAAGAATCATAACCGTGATGAAGATGTTCATTCTTGGAGCGTTTACAGCTGCACTGTTTGGCACCTTGGCACCTGGAAGCGAAGTATCGGGCCGTATTGAAATAAAAAGATATGATCAATTTGGAAACGTAAGGAATATCACAGAGGGCAGTTACAGCACGTCGGGCAATAAAAACGGCTATTACATAAAAGCTATCATCCCGCATCAATATAATGATGCAGGTATAATTGTAATAAGCGATTACAATTCAATATATCAATCTCAAGTAGTTTACGCTGACCGAGATATTTCCCCGGACCAACTCCCTAGCACGCCAAAATTTGCATATGCGGTCTTCGAGAATGGAGCCATTCCAAATGGATACGAGAGCTTCAGTGTCGCTCAAGCATTGGGCTTAGCTCACGTGCTGCTGAATAATTCCGCTCTAGCCGTAAGAGACCGAGTACTTGAAAAGGCATTCATTCCTCGGATTATCACCCGTCGCGCCCGGGAAGATAGGGTCGCAGGAATAAGAACGTCAGTAGAAATCGAAAACGGCCAGAATCATCTTCCAAACACAATATGTGTAAACTTCGAGGCCGAGGATCAAGTCCCTAATGACGAGAAGTTCCAGAACCGAAAGTTGGGGATTGTAAAGATCGCATATGACAAGGATGGCTCGATGTTGCGTATAGCTTTAGAATTGTATAGCACTCTAAATATGGGGCTTGTTTCGATAGCGACATTAAGTGTCGACGAGAAGATCGAGGCGAAATCGGAATTCCTTCATAATATCGCATTTGATGACAATATACCATCATCAGTAAGAGATTACCGATTCTCGTTGAAAGAACCTTTGAGCTATATGCTTCGGCCTGGCGATATAGTTCCCTTTGCCAATGAAGATAATCACACATATAAAAAGATACTAGCAATGGCCAATGAAATGGCGGCCGCGACATCCTTAACTGAGAAAAGAAAGCAGCAGGTTCGCGCAGTAGTTCTCGCGGCAGTAACTCTATGCCTTGGCGCCGCAATATGGCGTCTGTCGAAACGTAAGCAAAAACATCATGAACAATAATAATCGCAAGTTCGCAGCGATCCTCGCTGCTTCCATTGCCATCGTGCTAACC
>CAZSWB010000158.1:1344-1700 GCA_964610675.1 uncultured Candidatus Saccharibacteria bacterium | reverse complement strand
CTCTCTGTAGTACTGGCAATTGTATATTTCGGTTGGGTAAATTCATATTTAGGAGCACGACTCTCCGGACCGGATGTCTCAAGCTCTTTTGCGCCTTTAGTCAGGCATCTTTTGGTCAGCCAAAACCATTGCTATGATAACGGATCTACGTTTTGCGAACGGTATATCGGCACTGGAGGCGAGAAAGAATTCACGGTCGCGTATCTATTCACGCAACGCCCTCGAAACTTGGCGTCTAATACAGTTTATGGCTGCTTTAATAGCAACACCAAAGACTATTTCTTAACAACGAGCGGTCGTGCGTGTCGCGCTCAAGGAATGTCTCCATATTTTTTCGGATATACGGCAAAAAATGA
>CAZSWB010000158.1:0-1334 GCA_964610675.1 uncultured Candidatus Saccharibacteria bacterium | reverse complement strand
CGTCTACCGAACTCTTCCGTTGCTTCAACCGAAGCGCAAACAACTATCTCGTAACCGATGATCGACGCGAATGCGAATTAGCGTTTCACACCGATGAAATCACGAGTCTTGGATGGGCTGCGGCTGCGGGACATCTCCCGCAACGTCGACTGGAAGGTCTGTGCGAATCTGTGAACAAAGCAAATGTGCTTCCTGATGCATATGACGGTTACTGCCGAAATCTCAGTTCTTCGGGTGACACGTCTTCGCCCTCTACGCCCGGATCCACCCAGTCTTGGCAGAATCCGAATAATAAATTTGATGTGAATAACGACAATCTGGTCACTCCCCTTGATCTCCTCATTCTCATTAACAACTATAACGGTAAGGGTACGCGTGATTTGGTAAAAGGTAACGAACCTACCCCACCTCCGTTTATTGATGTGACCGGCGACAAGCACTTTTCAATCGCCGACGTACAAGCTGAACAACGGTGCCTTCAAAAGGACGGAACGAATTGCTAACCGCCCATAAGTACTTAATGAAAAGATAAGCTATAGCAGCCGCCCCGAGCGGCTGCTGCGTTAGTTAACAAGCCCTGTACGAACTCAGCCTGCATGTCGCGTTGACGCAATGCTATTTTCACTCGTGATAGGGATTATGCTACCGTTTACGCAATGAACAAACCATACATGTTCTTATTCGTATTCCTCACTGCTCTTATCGGACAAGGGCTTCTTTGGACAAATTTTGAATATGCAGATGAGACAATGTGGAGTGATCAAGCACGCTATATCGACACAAACGACCCCCGTGCATTCAATATGCGTGGGGCATACGGATATCCCGGAACTGTCACCGTCGGAATTGCAATTATCGCTCATCGTATCTTTGGCATTTCCTATAACGCTGCCTCCAATGGAGCATTAGCTCTGCTGAATGCCCTTACGATCAGCGGATGTGTCGCACTTTGTTATCGCCTTCGACCCAATACCTTATGGTATATTGTTGTGGCGGGACTATTAATTGCCAATCCCCTTTTCGCCTTCTCGACCCCACCAACAGCGGCAGCTTCTCCTCTTAATGTATTACTGTTTCTTTTCACTCTCTTTGTGTATGAGCAGAGAAACAACGTACGCGCTTCCACACTGCTTATGTGGGGATTTGCGGCAGGAATATCCGGAGCAACTCGTGCTGATATTACCGGAATGGTAGTTGCGCCTATTCTGCTTTTTCTCGCGCCCGTACTGAGACTGAAAAAAATCCTTCTCATGGTGCTCGCGGCAGCAGCGATATTCTCGGTAGTGAACCCATTCATGTGGAGCAGCCCGCTTGGGCATCTGCATGATATTCTT
>CAZSWB010000157.1:0-1703 GCA_964610675.1 uncultured Candidatus Saccharibacteria bacterium | reverse complement strand
ACAACTCTCCTGCCCTCGAAAGAAGCTGCCACAATTACTGGGAAGTTTCTTATGACGAAGATGTGCCAGAGCAATTACTTGTTAAGCAAGTAAGAGCAAGACGCTCGGCAGGTGGCACAAAGGGTAAAATGGCGAATGCTTTCTGGATAGAGCCAACAAGCTCTGTTATAATGGATAACATGCGAAACGATACCGTTTTACTAGCCGAATAATGGTATAATCGTAACAGTCAGGAGTACAAAATGACGTTAGCTGAATTGCAAGCCGCAATTCGCGCTGCGGTAGATACTTTGGAATCAAACAAGCCTGAGACTCAATTGAGTCTCGGCTCTGACGAGTCCAACTACCAAAAGACTGAAGATAATCCAGTTCCCCAATGCGCGAAGCTGCACATCGCATATTCCTCAATCAAAAGGAATATGCGATGTGCGTTTTTTAGCGAACTGGTTAGTCGTGATATTCACACGACTAAGGAGCTTACGCTTGCAGAGGCAAGAGTCCTCTACAACTATAGAGCCGTTGCGATTCGGATATATAACGAAAGACCCCCTAATGAGTGAAAACCAAGACCCGTTCAAGAAGTTCATAGAAAATGATTTGGATGGCTTAACTGACATGCAAATCGAAGAACGCACACTCATGTTGCAAGCGCGAGTCAATATAAAAGCGCACGACATTGATTTAGGCGATGGTCTGGATTATTGGGAAAGTTCTTTTGACCCAAGATCGTGGGACGCGATTGAAACAATCGCAAAACGGTTGACCTTGAGATTGATAAAAGTCTTCAAGGACAAAGAAAATCTTGATGACCTAAAGATTAATATTTATATCGTTGCCTATTTATGGCAAATGTTATTTCATTTCTATCAAGGACAATCAGATGCCGAAGAAAACAACCCCTAAAACCGTAGAAGAACCGCAAGTAAGTTTTGAAGAAAGCCTCGCAGCAATCAAGTACGCTGCCCTTGATGATGCAGTAAACGCCTATTTCCAAAATAGACAGCGTACCCCTGAAAACACAGAACTATTCAATGTGTTTATGGAACTGCGTGGCTATCAAGAAATTCGTGTGGATGAAGCAATTGATGGTAATTGGGAATTGCTTACGCGATCCTTGCTACCAATCAAAAGCCTTGTTCATCACATGGGAGCAATGTACTACTTGAAAATTGCGGACAGCCCCCAAATCAAGAAGATTCAAGCATGGGATACTCTTTATGCAAAACCAGTACACCAAGAAGAAGTACCAATCACGGAAAGCGCCGTTGAATTGGACGATGAACCAACATCAGTGGACGCTGGCGGTGAAGAGTCGGGCGGCTAAACGCCGCTTGCTTGTTGGTGGAGTGCCTTTGTGCGATATGTGTGGCGTTCAGGCTGGTTCTGAGCGCCACCATGTTTTTACTAAATACTTGACTGATGGCTGCGATCTCGCAGACGAATATGCCAACTATCATGTTGTCGTGTCATGTATTTGTAGAGAGTGTCACGAGGACGCTCACACACATGAAGGCAGAGATAAACTCCTTCGATTTTTCTACTGGCTTCACGGCTATGTAGAAATCAAAAAACAATACCTTTTAATCAATAATTCAATGGTTATAGGTATTCCTTATCCGCTACCGTTGCCCTCAAAAGGAGGCGTATGGCGAAAAGCAAGGCCCCGACTAAAGACCCTCGGAAGGCTCTACTTGAAAGCTTAA
>CAZSWB010000156.1:0-1757 GCA_964610675.1 uncultured Candidatus Saccharibacteria bacterium | reverse complement strand
TGTACCGAAACCTGGGAGTTGTCGGTAAAGCGCCGCGTGCTGCCATTGCGTATAAATTTCCTGCGGAGGAGGCAACGACAACAGTAGAGGATATTCAAGTGCAAATAGGTCGCACGGGTGCGCTCACCCCCGTCGCACACCTTACGCCGGTACGCGTTGCGGGAACCGTCGTATCGCGCGCAACGCTGCATAATGCGGATGAAGTGCAAAGAAAAGACATTCGCGTAGGGGATACCGTTATTATCCGGAAAGCAGGCGATATTATTCCGGAAGTAGTCAGTGTCATTATGGGATTAAGGAAAAAGGGGGCTAAGCCATTCGTGATGCCGAAAGTGTGTCCCGTGTGTGGTTTTGATACACACAGAGATCCGGAAGGTGTTGTTATGCGATGTAACAATCCGACCTGTTTTTCTCAACAGCGGGAACGCATCTTGCATGCTGTTGGAAGATCCGGGTTTGATATTGAAGGGTTGGGTGAAAAAATTGTTGTGCAATTGCTACAGGAAGGACTCATTACAGATCCGAGCGACTTATGGGAACTAACAGAAGGGGATTTGCTCCCTCTTGCACGGTTTGCGGAAAAATCAGCGCGGAATATCGTACGTGAAATTCAATCAAAAAAGGAAATTTCCTTACCTCGTTTTCTCGTAGCGCTTGGTATACCCCATGTTGGAGTGGTGATGGCGCAAGACATCGCGCGTCGCTTCGGGACGCTTGAAGCACTTATGAGCGCGACCAAAGATGATCTCATTCTCATTGAAGGGGTCGGAGAAAAGATAGCAGATTCCATACGGGGCTTTTTTTCATCACAAGAGACCAAGCGCATGCTCGAGAAATATGAGTCACTTAAAGTTCATGTTCAAGAAGAGGTTGTACGAGGTTCATTTCAAGGGAAGACATTTATATTTACCGGTACGCTTGAGCATAGTACTCGTGAAGAAGCGAAGCAGCGGGTGCTGGAGCGAGGTGGGCGCGTCGCCTCCGCAATCGGTTCCGGTGTGGATTATGTGGTCGTTGGCCGTGATGCGGGAGGAAAAAAACAAAAAGCAAAGGAACTTGGACTTTATACGATAACGGAAAGCGAATTTGCTTCTCTGCTGGAGACCACGATATAGTGGGTCATATATGAACGATGCAACAACTGGGCATGTATCGGAAGAGGATATTCGCAGCATTGCAAAGCTCGCGATGCTTCATCTTTCCGAGGAAGAAATTTCTCGCGCGTCTGAAGACCTGTCGAATATCTTGGGAAGTTTCCAAGAGATCAAGATGATACGAACAGTGGGCGTAGCTTCCGCCGACGATGTTTCGGGGGAAAGTAATATTATGCGAGAAGATGTGGTGCGTGAGAATCTATTTACCACACCGGAAGAATTGTTAAAAAATGCATCCTTGCAAGACGGGTATGTAAAAGTATCCGCGGTATTTGCAGAGACGGATATTTCATGAGTACTCCGCGAACAACCCGAGAATCTGTATCCGCTATTATGCGGTGGGAACCGCACATTCATGCGTTTCTGGAAGTATTTGAGAACGCAGCGGAACACGATGGATTGCCGATTGCAATCAAGGATAATATTGCGACGAAACAGGGGCATACCAGAGCGGCGTCAAAAATCTTACAAGAATATACTTCACCGTTTGACGCTACGATTGTTACCAGATTGCAAGAAGCGGGTGCCGTGATTATCGGGAAAACGAATCTCGATGAGTTTGCGATGGGTTCAAGTACGGAGTATTCCGCATTTGGATCGGTA
>CAZSWB010000155.1:0-1803 GCA_964610675.1 uncultured Candidatus Saccharibacteria bacterium | reverse complement strand
ATTAAGTACTGAGCGCAATCTCTGTGTTGTAGGAGACGATTATCAGTCGATCTATTCCTGGAGGGGAGCGAGTGTTGATCACATTCTCCATTTCGAACAACACCATCCGGGATGCACAACAATTCTCTTGACCCAAAATTATCGTTCAACTCCAAATATTCTCGATGCCGCAAACGATGTCATCGCCCATAACGTGAGTCAAAAGCATAAGACGCTTTGGACGACACTGCCGGCAGGCGAAGCCGTACAAACATGTCTGCTTCCTTCAGATAGAGGGGAAGCGCAGTGGGTATGCAGCCAAATACGGGAATACGCACAGCAAGGCGGTAGCCTTGCCGATTGCGCAGTACTCTACAGGACAAACGCGCAATCCCGACTCATGGAAGAACAGTTTCTCATGCACCGCATGCCGTACACGATCGTCGGAGGATTTCGATTCTATGACCGCAAAGAAATTAAAGACGCACTGGCAATCTTATCATTTTATCTTTCTCCATCTTCCCGAATTCATTTTGATAGGATTGCGGACGTGCTGTTAACTCGGGTTGGTCCAAAAACCATTGATCGATGGGATCGTAGTGCAAAAGAAGAGGGTGTTTCACTTGGACAGTATCTCTCAACTTCTACTGAAAAAGCCGATCTTCGAAAAATCTTCAACGCGTTTCGAGAAGCGAAAGAAGGTACCCATGAAAAAGTGTCGGATCTGTTGCGTTTCTTGCTCACGAAAACAGGATATCTGGCATCGGTCGAACTTCTGCCAGACGGAAAAGAGCGAACAGAAAATATAAACGAGTTGTTCAACGTAGCCGCCGCATACACAACCACCGAAGCATTTTTGGAGGATACTGCGCTTCTTTCCGACATCGATACGATGGATTCGACAGACAGAAGGGTAACGTGCATGACACTCCACGCATCAAAGGGTCTTGAATTTCCCCGAGTATTCATTATAGGGTGCGAGGAAGGGCTTTTACCGCATGAAAACAGCTTTTCCTCGCCTTCCAACATAGAGGAGGAACGACGCCTGATGTACGTGGGAATGACGCGCGCAAAGGAAAAACTTACGATAAGTCATGCGTCATATCGCTTCCGCGGAGGCGAAATGACCCCGCAGGCACCCTCACGATTCCTCGATCATCTTCCTGTGAGCGTCATCTCGTCTTCCGAGAACACATCTGATACTCAGTACGACGAATCTGGTGATATTTCGGATTTTCTCCACGAAGAGCCAACACTGGTCCGACCAACCTCGGGATCCTATGTCACCCATCCAACATTTGGTCGGGGAGTCATCATCGGTATTTCCGGAGAAATGATTACCTGTGTGTTTGAAGGTCACGGCGTAAAAAATGTAGCTTCTCATACGTGCACGGCTCAGGCATAACTATGGCAACGATTTCATCATCGCTCAACGCCAGTCGCACTTTTTTCATGAGACGGAGTACGGTATCCATAAATACATACGTACTATGATCCAACCGCTGACCAACCCGGATGTACTCAAGAGTGTGCTGGCCTCACGAAAATTGCGTGCGTCCAAATCACTTGGGCAAAACTTTCTCATTTGCGAAGAAGTGCTGGACGCCACTCTCATCGGACTTGAGAGTGGTCCCAAAAATATAACGGAGCTCGGACCGGGGCTGGGAACTCTCACACAAGGATTAATCGGAAACGGATATCTTGTTCGTGGCATAGAAAAAGATGATGAATTTGTGGATATCCTTCCTACGATGATTCCAAAAAAACTTCGTGAAAACCTTACCGTAATACACGGTGACCTATTAGAAGAGGAGTGGGCGTGGC
>CAZSWB010000154.1:0-1863 GCA_964610675.1 uncultured Candidatus Saccharibacteria bacterium | reverse complement strand
GTAATGCGCAAGAGCGTTGTTTTACCTACTTTCCCCGGCTCTATTCGTTTTTGGAAGTGTTCAAATACGGAGCGTGTAATCACCGTATTCTTATTAATTTGAAGCATATATACACCGTATTATATGTCTATCCAATACAAGAGGAGCCTTACGTCGAGTCTGAATGTGTTAGCGTACGCGTTGGTTGGTATGCGTCGGCGCTTGGTTCGGGCTACATAAATAGTTCTTTTCGCATCTCACCGTTGTATAACAGCACCAGGAGAATCGTCTTCCGCTTCTTGTTCAGTCTCGGGTATTTCACGTTTGGAGGCGGTCGCGGTTTGACGAATACGTTTGCCAAAGACAGAGAGCAGTGTCGGGGATATGAGGACGGTGATAACGGAGAGAACTATCATGGCGGTAACGAGTGTCTGATCTATATAGCCGAAGGAAAAAGCGGAGAATGCCACCGCAAGCGTTGTTGAAAGTTGAGGAATGGAAGATACGGCAAATAGCAGTGATTCTCGGGAATCAAATCCTACAAAGCGTGCACCCAGAAAGCCGCTTGCAAACTTGGAAACAATGGAGCCCGCTACCACGAGAGCAACAACGAATGCGACTTCTTGTACGTCCTCTCGAAAAAATATTCCGATATCTGTTTGAGCTCCGATGATGATGAAAAAAGTGGGTATGAATATGCTGTAGCTAATCGTACGTATTTTATCTCTCAATATTGCACTTCTAATGGAGTCCGAAAGGACGAGACCGGAGAAGAATGCGGCAATGATGGGGTGAAGGCCCATGACTTCAAACACGATAACCGTACCAAGAAGAATGAGAAAAATGTATCTGAACTCCGACTGAAAAAGATCGCGGCCATTTTTCATCGCGTTGGAGAATATGAACCGGATCTTCGGCAAGAGCAAACGGAAAACAAAGAGGATGACAAGCAGCATCGGATAAAAGACGTACAGGGGGAGGTTGGTAACCGGTTGCACACTTTGAAATATTATTGAAAGCAATATCAAGCTGGCAACATCCTGGATTACGGTTGTCATCACCACAGACTGACCAAGGCGGGTGTGCAAGAGATCTTGTGATTCAAGCGTCGGAATGACGGCGGCGATAGACGAAGATACGAAAATGGTGGCAATTAAAAGAGCCGGCAACCAACCGTAGCCCAAAAAGAATCCTATGGAAAGTCCCGCAACAAACGGTATGGCGCCGTTAATGAACGCAAGTAAGAATAGTTTTTTCTTAAAGCCTTGAAAACTTGAAAGAGAAGTTTCCAACCCGGCCATGAACATCAAAAACAGGAGACCAAGCTGAGCTATGAAATCGATGGTGGGGTTTATGGCAAATATCCCGAGTGCGTGGGGCCCTATCAGTATGCCACCCAGAATAAGGGCAACTGTCCACGGTACATGAAGCCGCTTGAATATCATTGAAAAGAATACTCCGGCAAATATGATTAAGAAGAAGGGGAGGAATGTTTCCATTAAACATGAGAATACAATAAATTCAGTATCATGGTACCGCAAAAACAGTGCGTCATACAGCGCTCATTCGAAATTTGTTGTGAGCGATTAATGCAGAACCTTTTTGCAAATGTCGCATGTGCGTACTATAGTATAGGTATTATTAATAGAGGGAATGGAAAAAAAGCAACCGACAAGACCTTTCTCTTTGCGGACAGCTGGAAATTACTTTGATTTCTCGTATATATTTAGATTGCAATATGCTGTCTCAGGCTATTTTTGCCTTGGAAACTCAAAACAGCCTCCCGTGCAGACGGCTGGTCATTTAACAAAGTGCCAAATTTGTTCATCTGAATGCGAATAAGTATCTGGGTACCATCATATAGAACACCACTAACTCGATCGT
>CAZSWB010000153.1:470-1874 GCA_964610675.1 uncultured Candidatus Saccharibacteria bacterium | reverse complement strand
ATATGTTCTTTTCCCACGGATATTCCCCGACGAAACAACTCGGCTGCTCTAAGTTTCGGATTCGCTTTATGGATTTCGTCCACCGCCGCAGCTTGCGCAGTTGTAATATCATCGAGGACACCGAGCGCACCAATGATAATTCCACCCAAGAGTAACCCCTGTAAGTTTATATCGCCCGCTCCCGCGCTTTGCAGATAAAAAGCTTCTTCCGATCCTGTTCCTAAAAGCTTCGACATCCATACGAACAACGATGAAAGCCCGATAGCTATTCCCACACTGATAAGGGTGCTTACTAGCGCAACATGGGTGCGGCGATGAATTCCATGTGCTAGATAAATTGAAAGTGTCGCAATACTAAACACACCGACAAGAATTACAAAAAACGCATTTTCCCCCTCAAGGATTTGCGGAACAATATAAAAGGTGAGAATCAAGATACTAACCGCGAGCCCCAATAGCGACCTCGCCCCCTGCCATCTTGCAAAGAGAATGGTGAGTACAACGAATATCCCGATAATGAAGTATATTGCGTTTAATCGATATTTTTCAAAAATATACAGCGTATCGCCGCCTTCGGTCGCTCCGGGAGAGATGAGGACTACCTGATCGCCCTGCCGCAATCGCTGATTTTCTTGTAATCCGCCATACTCCAGCTCAACACTCCCCCCTGCTTTCGGTCCGCTGAAGAGTTCTACGCTCACTTTTTGCATAAAGACTGGCGCCCCTGAAATATTGAGCGTATCGAGCGTTTCATCGCTGATAATACTCGTTACTTTTCCACGATAGAATGAATCCGCTCCCGGCGCTGGAGGCGTTTCGAGATTTTGCTCTTCTTGAGCAAATAACGAAGTGTTCGGGATCATCAAACCTGCCAAAAGCAGGCTGTATACGATATATCGCTTCATGCGCCTATGGTATCAGCTCTTTTCGGTTCGTGGTATGCTATCCGTATGAAATCAATTATTTTCCTCCTTATCCTTATTTCCGGCTTTCTTGTTGCGCTACCAATACATGCTGCCCTGTTGCACGAAGTCAATCGTGCGTTCGAAAGCGTATACGGAAGGTCTCCAACGTATGGCGAATGGAAATACTGGGCTGATCGAGTATTGAATAAAGAGAAAACAACATTTGAAGCCTTGGCCGGTGCCATGGGATATCAAAAAGCGCATGCAACTTTAAACAGCGAAGTGCCCGCCATCGTTTCCCCCACTACCGCATTTGCCACCGAGCGCGCCCTCTATGCTTCCCCGCACAATCCGAATTTCTTACCCGATGGCATGCTTATGAAAAGCGCGAGTAACGCAAACGTTTACTATATCTTGAATGGCAAAAAAAGCTTAGTTCTTCCAAGTATTCTTGCGCGATGGTTTGGCGAAGCTCATTTCTTTAAAGGAGATGTTGTCA
>CAZSWB010000153.1:0-460 GCA_964610675.1 uncultured Candidatus Saccharibacteria bacterium | reverse complement strand
TTACCGTTACGGACGCAGATCTTTCCCGATACGCACAAACCACATCGGTCAATCCGCTGTACATTGGAAAAGTATTGCGTCATCCGAACGGCAGCCAGTTTTATATCGATGATCGATTACGCAAGCGTCCCCTATCCGCAACAGTACGCACACAACTCAAATTCCCCGCTAAAAACCTATACACGGCAACTGCCGAGCATCTTGCGCAATTTAAAACCGGACCTGCGCTTTTAGGTGACAAGCAACCGGGCGGGATGATTGTTTATGACGGTCCATTTCACGGCGGACGTATTTGGCGGTTGGAGGAAGCCAGCGACGGAGTAATCACCAAGCGGTTGTATCTGGGAGACTATTTTTACGAGGCGGAGTATTACCCGGACGAATCTCAACGAGTTGCGGTTTCAGCTGAAGAGCTCGCACGGTACCGTCGGGGTGCAAATATCGGCATTTATCCAGACGG
>CAZSWB010000152.1:0-1984 GCA_964610675.1 uncultured Candidatus Saccharibacteria bacterium | reverse complement strand
TTGGGTCGAAGAGACCTAAAAGGCTTTTACGTAAATCCGAGCAAATTCCGGCAGAGTAAACCGTTGACATAAAGAATGTCTCGATAGATGATATACTCTCCCTATGCCTACGAGAAAATACAATAGGCACTATCAAAACAGTGCAAAATTTTTCAAACGGTTTTTTTCAAGGAAAATTATACTCCGACTGGCAACGGTTTTTGGAGCTTTCCTTTTGTTTTCAGCTGGAACTGTTTTATGGTGGAGTCGCGACCTGCCCGATCCTAGCAATATCCAAAAAAACACCGCGAATGAATCAACCAAAATATATGATTCTACCGGGAAACACCTACTTTACGAAATAGGTGAAGCGAAACGTACGTATGTAAAGCTACCGGACATGTCGGAGCACATCGCACAAGCAACGCTTGCCGCGGAAGACGATCAATTTTACAGCCATAAGGGTATTTCTTTTAGCGGTATTTTACGGGGCACCATTTTAAAGCCGCTTAGCGGACAGCGCGCGCAAGGCGGATCCACGATCACACAGCAACTAATCAAAAACTCTATTTTATCTCCTGAGCGAAAAATCCAGCGAAAAGTAAAAGAATGGGTACTTGCCATTGAACTTGAGCAGCGGTTCTCAAAAGATGAAATACTAGAGATGTACCTAAATGCTATGCCATACGGAAGCAGGTCTTATGGCATAGAAGCAGCAGCTCAGACATTTTTTGGGAAATCTTCCCGAGACCTGACTATTGCCCAGGCGGCGGCATTGGCCTCTTTATTGCAAGCACCCACGAGATACTCCCCGTACGGATCCCACACAGACGACCTAAAAAGCAGACAGGAATACATTATTGGCAGAATGGCCGACTTGGGGATGATACAAAAAGAACAAGCGGAAGAAGCAATTCGAGAGCCACTTGAATTCCAGCCCGCTTCAGAAAATATCCAAGCGCCTCATTTTGTATTTTACATCAAAGAATTACTCGAAAAAGAATATGGAGAACGTGTCGTAGAGCAGGGCGGGTTAAAAATCATCACTTCCCTCGACATGCGGCTTCAACTTATAGCGGAAGAAACACTGCAGGCGCACAAAGACCGTCTTGCGTCAGGTGGAGCGGAAAATGCCTCTCTTGTTGCCATAGCCCCTCAAACGGGCGACATTCTCGCTATGGTCGGCTCCATTGATTACTTTGATCAAGAAATTGACGGAAATGTAAACGTCTCAGTTCGGTTGCGATCCCCCGGATCTTCCATTAAACCGTTTGTGTACGCGGCAGCGTTTAAAAAAGGATATCGCCCGGAAACTATTCTTGTGGACGCGCTGACAAATTTCGGACAAGACTACACTCCGAAAAATTACGATCTGAAGGAGCACGGGCCGGTATCAATGCGAATCGCGCTGAATAACTCATACAACATACCCGCTGTAAAAACATTGTATCTGGCAGGGGTAAGAGAAACCGCAAATCTCGCTCAAACAATGGGACTTGAAACACTCACCGATCCCGACAGGTACGGACTTTCCCTTGTATTGGGTGGCGGAGAAGTGCGTCTCCTTGATATTACAAGCGCATACGGAGTATTTGCGAACGAAGGCACGCGCATGCAGCCCAGGGCAATATTAAAAGTGGAACACGGAGCGGAAACACTCCACGATGCCACGGAAGATCAGGCGCAAGGAAAAGAAGTATTGGATGCGCAAACATCCCGGACAGTAACAGACGTATTATCTGATAATAATGCGAGAGCGGCAACGTTCGGCACGAGAAGCGCGCTGCAGCTCGGTGTTCGCCCAGTAGCCGCAAAGACGGGAACCACGCAAGACTCCCGAGACGGATGGACTGTAGGGTACACGCCTTCGCTTGTAGCCGGAGTATGGGCGGGTAATAACGATAACTCCCCGATGAGCGATAGGTCCGGAGGATCAAATACCGCCGCTCCTATTTGGAATGCGTTTATGAAAAAGGCGTTGGAAGGCACACCGATTGAACAGTTT
>CAZSWB010000151.1:0-1987 GCA_964610675.1 uncultured Candidatus Saccharibacteria bacterium | reverse complement strand
CCTTACTGTGTTTTTCAGCCCGCTCTCCGATATAGAAGCTTACGAGTGTCATGACGATAAGGGAAAGGGATAAGTAAAGCCCGATCGTATCAAAGCTGCCAAGAACAAAAAACAAGAACAATGGCCAAAAAGCAACGTCGATCAGGTTCTCACCCCACCCAAGCGTTGCGATGAAAGTCTTCCGATACGGTAGCGAGCGCATCATCGCCCAAGGACTCCCGTACGAAAATTGAGATCGCCGGTATGACTGTTTGAATGCAATGAGTGGGATGCCGGAAAGGAGTATAAGAACACCTGCACACAAAAAGAGTATGGGAAACCCCCACAGAGTTGCGATAAATCCTCCGATTGCAGGCCCACCGATCGTAGCACCGTACCGGAACACTCCGAGCCACGAAAGTTCAGTCCCCCTGTTATTCGCGTCGGAAAACCGTGCAAAGATCGCGTAATGTGCCGGCCAGTACAGTATCTTATGACCCGTAAGACAAAGAAGCACGCCAACAATCGCCAACGGAACCTGTGGCATCACGGCCAAGCAAATAAAATACAGAACATATAACGGAAGCGATGCTACGATCGACCGCTCCAATCCGAACAAGGCCGCAAACTTTCCTCCAAACGGGAGCAATACAACATACAGGGCATAATGAATGGCGTAATAGAGCGCGATTGCCCATATTGGGAACCCCTGCTGATACAAAAAGATCGGCTCGAAGATTGTTATGAGGGATACCGCAAATGAAAAAACCCCCATGGACGTATAGAGCTCTTTTAGCTGATGTCGTATGTGCATTGCAAACATCTGACGAAACGGCATAGACAAAGTATACCAAAGTTATGTATAAAGACCCTATGTCACCATCAACAACTTCACATTCGTTAGCGTTCATAGGAGCAGGATATGTCGGATTAGTATCGGGTACCTGTCTGGCAGAGATAGGCCACAAGGTAATTCTCGTTGATAACAACGAAACTAAAATACAGAAACTCAAGGAAGGGAAAATCCCCATTTACGAACCTGGGCTTGAAGAGCTCGTAAAGAAAAATGTCGCCAATGGAAGACTCACGTTTACTACCAGCCTCCCAAAAGCGGTGAAAGAATCATCCGTAATATTTATCGCCGTAAACACCCCGCCTCAGGCAAATGGGAGAGCGGATCTATCTTTCGTCGCCGGAGCGGCTCGGGAAATTGCCGAAGCGGCGGACACGTACAAGGTAGTTGTGGACAAAAGTACGGTGCCGGTTAAAACAGGAGAGCGCGTGCAGCAAATGATCAAGCAGTACAACAAGCACAACATCGACTTCGACGTGGTAAGCAATCCGGAGTTTCTTCGGGAAGGATCTGCCATTGGCGACTTCATGAAACCCGATCGAATCGTCGTGGGCGTGGATAACGAACGGGCTGCAAAGATCATGCGAGAAATATATGCACCTATCGACGCTCCATTTATTGAAACGAATATCAACAGTGCGGAACTCATTAAGCATGCAAGTAACTCATTTCTCGCCATGAAAATTTCATTTGCGAACGCCTTGGCAAGAATCTGCGAACTCTCAAACGCAAACATTGATCAAGTAGCGTACGGTATGGGTCTGGACACACGCATCGGAAAGTCATTCTTAAACGCCGGCATTGGATACGGCGGATCTTGCTTCCCGAAAGACGTATCCGCATTCATCACGATCGCCGAAGACCTCGGGTATAAATTCGATCTACTGAAAGAGGTTGAGAAAATAAATTCCGAGATGCGCGAGCTCTTTATTCAAAAAATTGAGCAGGCGCTTTGGGTGACGCGAGGAAAGACAATTGCGCTTTGGGGACTCGCGTTCAAAGCCGACACGGACGATATGCGCAACGCACCATCCATTACGGTTGTCGAACGATTGCACAAAGACGGCGCGAAGATACAAGCATACGATCCTGAAGCGCGACACACCGCAAAAGAAGTACTCGGCGATAAGGTGGAATATATGTCTTCCAAAGAAG
>CAZSWB010000150.1:0-1987 GCA_964610675.1 uncultured Candidatus Saccharibacteria bacterium | reverse complement strand
CCAAAAGAAAACCATCAGTATTTTCTACATGGTTAACGGCAATAGGAGTTATGAGCACATTATCAATCTGAAACGACTTATATGATTCTATAGTTTTAAAATCAACGGCAATATGCCCCATACGAGATTCATACCACTCTTTTGTCACGCTATTGCCGTACACATCTAGTTTGTTCTTTGACGCGTACCAATCTAAGTCTAACAATCCCCACAAATGATCCCAATGCCAATGAGAAATCAATATTGCGTCCGGCTTTTTTAGTTTGAATTTCCAAGATTGAAGCCTAATATCAGGTGTTGCCTCTACGATAATATTTTTGCCTGTATTCGTTTCTATAAGCAATGAAGTTCTCAAACGAAAATCCTTCGACCCCCATTCGACATCTGAGCTAATTTGATCATCACTAAAAGGCGCTGGTATACCTTGCCAACAGCCACTTCCGAGAAAGGTTAGATTCATCATAGTGATTTGCATTAATCTATGGAACAACTATACTAATAAGTCAAGAAAATCTTGGCTGCGGGTAGCAAATCCGTATCTTCTGCCACTGAAAGCACATTCACAATCCACAAACAGGAGAACTTCAATGCAACGACATGTCGAACGCGACGAATATCTTTTGCATGCAACCGAACTAACTGACAAAGAATCCCAGCTAATCACTGAGTTTAGTCAATGGTTGCCAGATGAAATTATCGATTGCCATGCGCACTGTAATTTACCAGAGCACGTTCGTTCAATTGACGATCGTGCTTACAACCACATGCTTTCGACTTTTCCTAGCTTCACGCTAGAAGAGTCAAAAGCTTGGCACAAAAAATTTCATCCTGGTAAAAAAGTCCGCACTTTGAGGTTTGCAACCGTATTTCGGGGAATTGACCATAAGGCGACGAACCTCTACCTCCTTAGTCAAAGCCCGCTTGAAGACCGAGTCGCCCTGTATGGCTTACCAAATGACCAGGAATATACAATACGCATGCTGGACCATCCACGAGTTTCGGCACTCAAGATGTATTATTCGTATGCCGAACCTCCGTCAACTGAGATTTATCATTATTTTCCAGAGAACGTGCTGGAGGAGGCGCAGGCGCGAGACATTCCGATTGTTCTCCATCCGCCGAAAAGGATCACCAAATGCTTGGATCAAATACTTCAATTAACTGCCGACTTCCCACGTCTCCGAATCTGTCTTGCGCATCTCAGCTTAACCAAGTACTTGGTACCTGGTTTAGAAGAAGCCTTTTCGGCAATCGCCCAATACCCTTTAGTGAGCTTTGACACTGCACTAGTGCCATCAGCTGACGTGGTTAAGATGGCACTACAAATCGTAGGCGCAGAAAGAGTCATGTATGGCTCAGATGAGCCTCTGCACTTGATACGATCCGCCGTATTTCAGCATCCCAATCTTGGTGAACGCATCGTTACGGAATATCCGTACCACTGGATCGATCCGGTGGAGCATGCAGAATACAAAGATCGCGCAAAAGGAGCGACTCATGCTCATTGGTTGTCGCTTCGAGCAATCAGAGAGGCGATAAGCTCATTCCCGGCAGACACGCGTGAAGGGATAAAGCAGAAGCTCTTTCATGATAATGCTCAAGAGTTCTATGGATTCTAGTTTCGTGAACAAGCTCGGTAGACTTACTACCGAGCATTTTTTTATTTACTAATCCTCTTGGCTAAATTAGCCAACTTCTCATCATCTTCTCTCTTATAATCATGCGATGAAATATAGCCTTCATACTTTTCGAAATACTTATCAACGTTCGATTTGAGCGGTTTCCATTCTGTCATCTTGGTACCATGCATGGGGAATAACTTTGCATGAACATGATCAACTCCGAATCCTTCGAAAATCATGCCAGTTCGCCCAACATCATCTAATGTACTATCAAGTAGCTTTGCAACTTTTTTTGAAGCAAGAGTTAAATCTATTAATACATCTTCAGGTAATTTTAGCAACTGGGAATGGCACTTTGGCGAGGG
>CAZSWB010000149.1:0-2062 GCA_964610675.1 uncultured Candidatus Saccharibacteria bacterium | reverse complement strand
GGCTACGTTTATGAGTGACGTACAAGTACAAGGAGCGCTTACGAGAGGGAATGAAAGTACGGGGAGGGTGACGATACCGGAAGGAAAGCAGTGGGTCCGTATCTCGTTTGCAAAGGCGTTTTCTTCGGCACCGAACCTTTCGGTAGATGCGCTGCAGGACTTTGCCGCATATTCCGTCGATGCCCTTACTCCGGAAGGGTTTACCATTACGTTGCATGAAAACCCCGGGAAGGAAATAACATTTTCATGGATTGCAATTGCAACTCCCGAAGACGTAAATCTGGAATTCGGCGGTGAATTCGAGGAAGAGCCTGCAGAAGAAGCGGTACCGACAGAGAGCACGGAACAAATTGTCGAGGAGGATGTCGTACCGGATGAAGTTGTGCCGGAAGCGGAACCAGATCTCCAAGAGGATGGCATCGTACCCTCCACTCCTTTCGACGAGGTAATCGATAGCGAGGTATAGCTATGGCGTTTACGAAGGGGTACGGGAAATACAAGTATGTGGGAAATGCCCGCTCCGGAGGGAAGCACATTCCTTCAAAAAGAACGTTTCGCGTGAAAAGCGCCGTGAAATCATTTAGGGATCTGGAAGTGTATCAGCGTACGACGCAGCTTTCTTCTCAGTTGTTTGTGCTCGCGCTTCCGAAAAAAACATCCCCCGATCTTCTGCAGGAGGTCAAGTTCCTCCGAAATATTTCGAAACAAATCCCCCGCCTTATAGCCGAAAGCTACGGAGACAAATGGAACAGCAAACAGATGGCGTTGCAGAAGCTCGAGACCGCCATGCGATACATTTCCGACATAGTTACCAAGGTGGATTTCCTCTTGGCGGTATTGGACGATAGCGAAGGGAACAAGGAGTTTCGCGCAGAATTGATCGACGTGATCAAGAAGTATCAGATGCAGCGGTTTAAGATTCGTAATTTGAACAAGGCATGGGCACGTATGGAGTAGGGAAAAAAGAGACGATGCTGTTTCCGCAGGCACAAGTACGCGCGGCCATTACGGCGGATGAGTGCCCGTATTGTGCCGGAAAGCGGATCGTGAAGAGCGGGCTGCGAAAGAACAAGCGAGGGGTAATCCAGTTGTACGCATGCAAGGCATGTAATCGGAAATTTACCCCGCTTATTACCAAGCACAAGTCGTATCCGTTGCGTGTCATTTTAAGTGCCGTTACGCTGTACAACAGGATGTATACGCCGGAAAAGGTGGCAAGTGCCGTTTCTGAAAAATACGGTATTGCGATTTCACCCCGGAACGTGCAGCATTGGACGAAAGATTTTGCGGCGTACTTGCCGTTCTTACGCATGCGGGATTTTATCGAGCAAAAATTCGATCGAAGAGATGTGATCGAAGAAGCCAGAATGCTGCACGGGCAGATCTACGACTTTAAGTATCATCGGGCGAAAACGCAGCTGTTGTTGGAAATCGATTTCAAACATCGGCAATTTTACCCGCTTCAGAAGTTTCTTGATCTTGTGGTGGGCGAGTGTCCGCACCAGGTATTTCAACGCGAAGGCGGTCAACGTTCGTCGGACTTTTCCGGTTCGTTCAATATGGACGGGGTAAAAGTTACCAGACGGGAAATATGGCAAGCAAGAATGCGGGTATGGTGTTGCAGGCTGTTTCTAATAACGTGCTGCGTCATCAAATAGTTCAGGAGTTTATGCTGGTGAACGATTCGGTGACCGTGGCGGTCGAAGTTCCGGTACTGTTGGACGCAGATGATATCAGGCACTTTCGTGACCAGTTGGGGTTTGAAGTGCCCGTTACCTTGGGCGAGGATGAGGCTATCACGGGGCATATCGATCTGCTGCAAATACGCAACGGCGCAATTCATATCATGGATTACAAGCCTTCCGCCAGAAAAGCGAAACCGATAGCCCAGCTTACCCTCTATGCCCTGGCGCTCTCTCGTTTAACGGGCTTGCGGTTATTTCATTTCAAGTGTGCGTGGTTTGATCAGCACGACTACTTTGAATTTTTTCCGCTCCATGTGGTCTACAAGAAAAAGCAGAAGAAAAAACAAAAGCAACGTACGCGTTCGTAATGCGCAAGA
>CAZSWB010000148.1:1695-2065 GCA_964610675.1 uncultured Candidatus Saccharibacteria bacterium | reverse complement strand
GTATAGCACCGTTAAGGATTTTGTCTGCCGTAACGGCATCGTCAGCTAATATAATGGTAGTGATTGCCCCTTCCGCGATTTTGCTCGTCGTCACCGCAGCGTCTGCCAACTTGCTGGTAGTAACATCGCCATCAGACAAACCAACCACCGTAGTAGTGTGCTCAGTAATCTCTTGCGTAAGGGTGGTGCCGCCAATATTCTCCAATATGCCAACCGCAAGCTTCTCTGCCGTAACCGCGCCATTGGCAATTGAATCAGAAGTAACTGATTGGCTCTTTATGTAGCCATCGAAAGATAAATTACCATCATCGTCCAAAAAGAGAAGATTACCCGCTTCTGATCCCGGACTGCGTCCATCTACATACTGCGC
>CAZSWB010000148.1:0-1685 GCA_964610675.1 uncultured Candidatus Saccharibacteria bacterium | reverse complement strand
AATTTAACGACCATACCCTGATCTGGAACCGTTAAATACGAAGAATCGGGAAGGACTATTTTTGTCTTTGGAATAAGGATATTGTCAGATGAAACCGTGAAAAAATCATTAATATCATCAATCGGCATTTTATCTACTGCCCGACGATATTTTTCTTCGTCCACATGCTTCAAAAGTACGGCTGCCGCACGTCCAAATGGGTACAAAAGCTTCCCTACGCTATTCGGTTTGTAGGCTGCAATTGGCGTCTCTTCGCTTGTAATACCTAATACGTATTCCTTTGTTTCAACACTACGAAAACCAAATACGGCCCCTGCGGACTCAGGATAGAGGAAAAAGTACATGATAACGGAGAAGAACAGGATGGTAAAAATACCTACAATGAGACTTATACTCATAAACAACGATCGCTGCCACATACTGATGCGCGCCAGAGAAAGCCGATTTTGTAGTGCAATATTTTGGTTATACGTAATCCAAGCGGCTAAAACAGAATGGTCATATTCAGGAGCATGAGGGGCATTGGAACGGATAGGAATTTCCGGTACCCTTGGTGATTGCATTACCTCATCCGAAGAAACTGCAATAGGCGCTTGTTTTATGATCTGCTCATATACCGACGAATCATACGGCTCTGCCATAATGCGCGTCAGTTCCTCGATCATCTTTTCCGTGTACATGCGACGACCGTTAGAATCGCGGTCGGGTTGGATGCTTCCCTTATCTTCCAGGCGCCGCAATGTGGACGGAGAAATCGCTAGGCGTTCAGAAACATCGGAAACGGACAAAGGGCGAGACTTTTGTATCTTGACAATATCTTTTCGAGCAAAAAAGCGGTCTTTCCCGTTGAGTCGGTACGCTTTCACTGTGCCCTTTTGCTCCCATCTCCGCAGTGTCTTAACGGAAACACCCAAAAGTGCGGCTGCTTCACCGATCGGAATGAGATCTCGTGGTTGTTTTGAAGCGCTCATACCTCCAAGAAACAGAAAATCCCACTACCGACGCGCATGGGGTCTTGTCCATATATGTACCTTTCAGGGATGTATTGTGCGAAACTGGGCATTTACGTTGTGTTTTGAGTGTTTATGTTTGCCTACTACCCTAGTATAGCACATATGGACATGGTAATCAATGTCCACGTGAACGATTTCTCTCTTTATTTACACTTTTTTCGCTATCACCACCATGCCGGCTGATGCGACCCACGGCGAGATTGCATTGCAAAGTTTTTTGACCATGTACCCAAAGGCGTTCACCTCATAAGGCTTTTTTCCGCGTAGAAACGGCCAGTTGGAATACAATCCGAAGTGGCTATGGGTATCGGGTAAATCGTGAGGGAGCACCGCCTCGATGGAAAAGCCGGTTTCTTGTAAGTGTTTTTGGAATTCAAGGCGTCCAAACAGGTAATATGCAAACGTCTCATTTCGACCCAATATGCGCATCAAAACCCCTTCCATGCGCTTCAATGGAACATACAGGAACCTGCGAAGCGAATTTGCGAGCGGAACTTCAATGCAGAGAATTCCCCCTTGTTTCAACGTCCGATGAAACTCCTGGAGAGACTCAGCAACGATACCTTCGTCATACTCCAAGGAACCGATAGAGATGATACCGTCAAACGATCCGTCCGGAAACGGAATGGCATCACTTGTTGCTATGCCAATATCAAACACATCTCCATACGG
>CAZSWB010000147.1:0-2070 GCA_964610675.1 uncultured Candidatus Saccharibacteria bacterium | reverse complement strand
ACGACGCTTAAGCGCCTCGTTTGTTCTATAGTACGTTTCAAGACGCTTACGCAAGTGCTCTAGATCCAACTCACTTCCAGCAACAGCCTTTGTCTTAGAAGCGTACTCGAGAAGCTTGTTGTGGATAAAAAGCTGCTTCTCACCGAGACGCATTGTAATCTCCATCTGCTCCACTTCGCTATAGATATCCTTGAACGCGTCAGCTATCTCCTTCGGAGGGTTCTTTCCCATCCAATCTTTATAACGTGACTTGTCTTTCCCCTTCTTCGTGTTCTCGTTTGTGCGGTTGTTTCTAGAGTCAAAATCCTTGTTGGAAGAGGCTTGAGGTGGTTCATAGGCGTAGAGGGCAGCTAGTTTTCCGCTAAGAACACTAGCACGGTCTATAGTGTTATCTTGCATGAATCGGTTTGCAAGTTCGCTGGCTAATTTTTCAAGCATAAATCAGACTCCTAGCTCGTAATATATCATGGAGATCATATGAAGTATGATACAACACGTTTCCCGCCAAAGATTTCACCATGCGCAATCACGCGCGTTTATCCGTCCGGAATGGTAGATGCTAGAAGTTCCGAGGACGGAAAATTCTTTGAGCACATCAATATTATATATGGTGGTGCAGAAATTTCATATGCCGCTGGAGACAGATGTATTGTTTTGACGGATGGAAACCATCACTATGTTATTGGAAAGATCAGGCTTCCGGATTTAGATAGCTCTGGGAAAACAACAATTAGAAATTTAAAAAATGACCTTTCGGATTTGGAAAATGTCCAAGCTTTAGTTTCTAATGACGAAATTGGCACACAAGTTCGCGTGGTTGCATCAGTCTCTGCTGGCGTAATAATTGATGGTGGAGATATGTGCATTGAGCACTTCGACCCATATAAATCAAAAATATACAGAGCCTCAGAAAGAGAGGAGAGAATTACTGTGCCTCAAACTGTGATTATTGACCACGAAGATGGTGATTGCAATATAGAATGTAAAATGCGATCCATTGTTGATAATGATGCTGTAAACAGGGATTTTGAATATTCTGACTCTCCAGAAGACGACCTCGGACTAACATGTCGATTTAAATTCTCAAAAAGCGGAATAAGCCTCACTACAAGGGTTGACGGTGATACGAAAACGATACTTAGCATTGCCCCAGATGGAGAGGTCGTGTTGAGTAGTACAGAAAGTGTTAAAATACAAAGTGGAGATAAGGCCCTATTACAAATAGAGCCGCAGGGATCTATAACCATGGACAACGGTTTGTCAGGACTCATGTTTAGTGGTTCTGGCAAATTAAATATAGAAGCAAGCGGAGAAGAGTTGCTAACAATCATAAATGACCTTATAGCCGCATGCCAAACAGCTGTAACAGGAATGGGTGTTCCAGCATTTGCAAATCAAACAGCCCAACTTCTGGATCTCAAAACCAGACTTAGCCTGATGAGGGATCTATGATGAATGAAGAAGGTTTGAAAAACCAAATACTTGAAGAACTTGGAAAAATTGTTGATGATTCAAACATTCTGGACGACAGGGCAATCGGAGCGATCGCAAAAGCAGTAATTGACTATATTAAAGATCATGCAGATGTTGTTAATATTGTCGTTGTTCCGGCTACGGGCGTTCAAACAATCTTGCCATTGCCAGACCCAGAAGGAAACCTAATAGGAGCAGGAAAAATAGTATGAGAAAAATGTATTTTACAAAAACACCCATGACGAAAAGCGCTGGTGTGAATATATCGAGTGATTCAAAAGTCTGGTCTGGAGAAGTTCTCAAGAATATTGTTAGTCAGCATCCATACATAGATCCACAGGCTATAAAAATAAAATTCACAAGAGTGGATGCCGAAAAAGATGGTAATTCTCATGGTCAAATAATTATAAATAAAACCGCTATGATTCCATTTTCAATTCGAAAAAGCGAAAAGACCGGAGGATACGAGCTTGATAACCTTGATATTCTTTTTGATGGCGCAAGCTTTAAGGCATTGAATGAAGTCTCTATGAGAGACGCTATTGATAATGGTCCATCTGGAAAGCCGCTGGATCAGAAAGGAAAATTACCCCCACA
>CAZSWB010000146.1:0-2079 GCA_964610675.1 uncultured Candidatus Saccharibacteria bacterium | reverse complement strand
TTCCCTTTAACACATGTGGTGTGCGAAAGAGGCAACACTTTACAATCGCGCAAAGCGGCGCAGAAAACAGCAAAATGTCATTACGGGCAAGAGACGTGAGAATCCAGGCGTATATACGCCGTTTTTTCATATCTAATATCCTTTTATTTGGCTCAATAGAGCTTTTATCGTTTTTATTGATCTTGACAGCATGGAAATATAGGAGTATTATATTCCTATTCAGTTACGGCCGTTTCGATTAAATACACACCCCGTTCTTTGAAAGGAATATCATATGAAATTTGGAGCTGGGCACCCAGAGTACCTAAAATATTTGCGATTCTGCGGACTTGTCGTTCGCATCGGTCAGGGTAACACTATTCCGATCGCGGATATCAGGGAATACGGCCTGGACGGCTTGTGGAAAGCTGCGGTTGCCAAGGCAATCACAGCAACCGCAAAGAGTACTGGTGTTCCCGAGGCTTTCGCCTCTGGTTGGACTGGGGCTTTCCCTGGATGTCCAAATGCCGACGGAAAAATCGTTGGCATGATATATCGAATGGAGCGTTTACAAGCGTTCGAGACAATCGGCCGCGAGTACTTCAGACAATTTCAGAATTGACTCGCCTCGTGTCGAATTCGTAGTAGCCACCTAGCTTCTGTTAGGTGGTTTTATTGCCCGCGATACCCAATATCCCTTTAGTCTTCGCTCTTCGAGCAATTGCCGACATGGCACCTCAATAGATTGAAGTTGCAAAAAGTCCTTAAAAAATGTTTACTATATGCACGCGCGTGTAGCTCAGTGGTAGAGCACTACACTGATAATGTAGTGGCCGGAAGTTCGATCCTTCCCACGCGCACTCGTATATGGTTTCTCAGCATTTCATTGGCACCGTTGCGCAAAAAGCCATCATAGAGAGAAATGGCGAGATACTGTTGTGCAGAGGAAAAGGCGATACCATATGGGAACTGCCCGGAGGACGTCTCCACGATGATGAGTCCCCGCAAGAAGGTCTTGTCCGAGAAATTCAAGAAGAACTTTCACTTACTGTTACCGTAGGGTTACCGGTATATATCGCACGCGCATTCCACGGACAAGATCGCCAGTGGATGCTGTTTATTGCATATTCGTGCACTCTTTCAGACAATAAACCACCGCAACCCGATCAAACCGAGATAGAAGAGGTGAAGTGGGTGCGTATAGAGGATTTACCCTCGATCCAGTTATTCGACGAATATCAGGAAGCCCTCAACGTGTATACTAGTAAGAGATGACATTACCCAAGGAAGTACAACATGTTATTACGAAACTCAACGAAGGCGGTTTTGAGGCGTATGCCGTTGGCGGATGTGTACGGGATCTGCTACTTGGCAGACAACCGAAAGACTGGGATGTAAACACGTCCGCTAACCCTGAAGAAATCCAAAAAGTATTTCCCAACTCGTTCTACACAAACAATTTCGGGACTGTTACGGTTCGAGTGCCCAGCTCGAACGGGGAAGCGATTATGGAAATTGAAGTTACGACATACCGCATCGATGCGGGGTATAACGATCAAAGGCATCCGGATTCGGTATCGTTTACCAAGAGCCTTACAGAAGATCTGGCACGCAGGGACTTTACGATAAACGCGATGGCGATAGCACCCGCTAATACAAAGAGGGGAAAAGAACACAGCGCGATCATCGACGACATGCAAATCATCGATCCGTTCGGCGGTTTGAAAGATTTGCACGACCGCGTCATTCGCGCCGTAGGAACTCCAAGCGAGCGCTTCTCTGAAGATGCACTTCGCTTGATGCGCGCAGTACGATTTTCCGCGCGGCTTTCGTTCACTATCGAAGAGCATACGATGAAAGCAATAACAGAATATGCGCCATCTATTTCCGCCATATCAAACGAGCGGATTCGAGATGAATTCGTCAAAATTGTAGCAAGTAAACATCCGGAGCACGGGGTAAATCTCTTGCGACAAACAGGACTTCTTGCAATCATCCTTCCGGAAGTCCAGGAAGGTGTAGGCGTAGGACAGAACAAGCATCACATATATACGGTATTCGACCACTGCGCCAAATCTTTGCAATTCGCTGCAGATTTCG
>CAZSWB010000145.1:0-2165 GCA_964610675.1 uncultured Candidatus Saccharibacteria bacterium | reverse complement strand
ACAAATACCGACCGGATCGTTTCTCGTATCCGAAGAGGCGATATAGTTCATAAACGGTAACGCCGTATATTTTCAGAGAAAAGAAAGCTTGTTTTTCTTTTTTTCTCGTAGGGTATATAATTGCTGTATGAATTCAAAAACTCAATTCACAATCGTACTCATCGTAAGTATCATTTGTGCAGGTGTTATTTGGTCTCTGGTTTCACAATCATCACAAGATTCTAATCCGGCAAATGCGATAACCGCTGCGTGGACAGCTACTCCCGTATCAGATGAAAACGGAAGATCACTTGTAGATGTTTCCCTTATTTTATCAGGTGCCATAGAGAAAGAAATACCGCTCGGAAAATTCGCTGCCGATTCGCAAAGCACGCCACAGGCAGGTGATGTATCGAATCAATTATGGTGGTCCGGAGCTGAAGACTCTCTTTCATTAGAGCAACAAGATACATACCTGATCATTTGGCGCACATCGCTTAACCCTTCCGAACAAGTTCCAAACCAAGAGTTAACCAGAGTTGAAGTTCCGTCCGATGCCTACTTGGATGGGGAAGATGAAGATGCTCTATAGTTCGGATCTGTTCTGAAATACAATTCTGATTGACGATTAAACGCGGTAATGCGACTGTAATTTTGGTTTCCTATTATTCCATTGATCCACTATCACTTCGGCGTCATTTGAGATTGAATGCGGTGTATGCCCATGAAAATCATTCATCAACGTGGTGCGTTAACGGGTTGAATCTACCAAATAAATATTTGCTCTATTGACATTATCGTGTCGTAGCAATACAATACCCTGTCAGTAATTAGTTTATTGGCAAGATTCAAATAGCCCTTTAACAACAGGAGTGCTGGGGAATGAAAGGATTTGCTAAATTCATTGCCAAACTTCCCCTCATGGGAAAGCTGACCATTAGGCCACTTGTTTTCGGAGTGTATCAAAGTACCAACACCACCGAAAGAGCAAACAGATATTTGTGGTTCATGGTCGTACTTGTGCTTTATTTGTTACTTCACGCAGTCCAAGCAATTATAGGAATCAATGCCCTCGGGTTTAATTCCCCGGTCTGGGTGAAAGTGATATGTGCCCTGTACGCTTTCATCAACGCCTGTGTAGTACTGGCACAGTTTTACTTGGGCTATCGCGTAACTCGATTCAATTTGGGAAATACGTACCCCCGCACCGAACGGAGCTATGACGACCACTCTGATACCGAAGTGCTCATAATGAAAATAGTGACCATCGGTGGACAAACTGTCTTCCTGTCGCTTTTTTTCTGGTATAGATAACCGACCTGAGCGACAATCCAAAGCCTGCGATCTTTCGATCACGGGCTTATTTTTTTATATACGCGTGCGCCTCTCCGGACACCCGCTACTTCGTGGAACGTATTTGAACTTATTTCAGACGAATACAGATTCCCCAAAAGTGGTGTATTTACTTATTGAGCTTAGGGCTCAGTCCTTGACATACATACGAGATTAGATTAGAAAGAATTGACCTGACGGTTCAGGTACCGGCTCTTTAACAACTACACACTTACGACTATTTGCAAAAAGAGCCAGAAATTGCATTCACGAAACTTTTTTGAAAGAGGAAATCAGTATGAGAAAGATTCATTTTTTGGAAGTCCAGCCTCACTACTTGCTCATCGGCGACGAGAAAGGATTCGCAACGAAAGAGCAATTCTGGAGATTTGCGTCGGAATGTGGCTATACCGGTATTACGGTAGCAGTGCGATCAGACATTGTTGATATCGACCTGATCGTCACAAGTTCGACATACCGTGATGAGTGGCAGGAGGGCTTCAGGAAGCAAGGCCTCGACGACGGATGCTCCAGACTAGAAGCGCATGTCACAATGCAAAATGTGTGCCTTGACCCCTCAAGGCGACTGAAGTTTGGCCACTTCGTAACAAGTGCTTTCGAGAAGTTGAGCCATACCGCCATCGAACTGCTCGCCGCAGCACAGACAAAAAAAGTCATTAATGCGTCGGCGGCTTTAGGCCTTGGATACGTCGTTGGCTTTTGCGGCGGACGAGGCTATGCCAAGGCGCAAGCAAAGTGGGCAGCGTACCCAAAGCACTGGAAGCCGTGGGTTTTTGCCTTACTGGCAACCAAATGGATTCCCATCTTGGAATATGCCGCAGACCGCAAGGTGA
>CAZSWB010000144.1:0-2206 GCA_964610675.1 uncultured Candidatus Saccharibacteria bacterium | reverse complement strand
TTGGCCATTTGCTCCATCATTGACTGAACTTGAGTAAGTAAGTCATTGACAGTTACCGCTTTTGCTGAGACAGGTGTCAATAAAATAGTTGCCGCCAAAAAAGCGCTAAAAAAAAGTGTAGTGGGTAGGATAGTAATACTTCTCATAATAAATTTAATAATTAATATTTTTAACACCAAAAACACCCCGACTGGAGATCTTTTTTACTATTTTACCTCACTCCCTCAACTAAGCTCAATCCCCTTGACTGCGTGAGGGCTTAGGGTTGACGTATGGTATATAATGTGCTATTATTAAAAATGGACGCCCTCCTAAATTCACCCCTCAATTAGGACACTCTAATCTTTTAATAATACACCACCAGCCTTCGCCACTGCTAACGCTGACCGATAGCCCAGGATCTTCCTGGGCTTTTGGTTAATACGCTGTGCAATCCAATCAAGCTGTGACTGGGATACAAGGGAGAGATCAGTCCCTATAGGGATATACCGTCGTATCATCTTGTTCACATTCTCAACCGAACCCTTCTGCCATGAGCTATACGGGTCACAGAAGTACGTCGACACGCCAATGGCTTGATGATAGATATTCTCGATACCGTTATCAAAGGTGATACTGTTGATTTTAAGCTGGCTCTGGACCGACCTCAGTCTGGTTGATACACCAGTTGGTTTGAGATTGGGAAGTTTCCAGATCTGGACATAGCGACTCTTTCATTCAGTGAGTACTAGAATGGCTCCAGAACCACCTTTTCTTGAGACAATGGTATCAGCTTCATGGTGTCCGTATCGAGTGCGGTTAGTGGCACCTCGTGGTCTATCTTCTATACCAACACGTTCTGGTATCAGTACTCGTTTGGTTTTCTTAGTATGTCTCTTTCTATAGTGACGTTCACTGTATAACAGATCACAATACCTATCTCCTCGCCCGGTATGCAGCCAGTTATAGATAGCAGACTTTGATACATACAGCTTGGGCTGGTTGTCCTTCAACCACCCAGCGATCTCATCTGGATTCCAGTGAGACTCCAGCTTGGCTATGATGATTTCTTTTATCTTTGGATACTGTTCGATCTTGCTGTATTGAAAGCGGCGGTATTTCTTTCTGACCTGGGCTTTTATGTGTGATTTGTGTGGATCATATGCACTGTTCACACTGTTGTGTTTTATTTCATACGAGATGGTATTGGGACTGCGTTTCATTGCTGTTCCAATCGCACGCAATGAATATTGCTTGTCTAACAATATTTTAATCTCTAATCGTTCCGCTTTTGCTAAATCTCCTTTCATGTTCTCAGTTTAACTTTTAACTGAGTGTCCTAATAGATTGTGGAATGGATCCCTTTGATGATGATGGAAAGCGTCCTTCCTAAAACTCTGATGATGACTGGAGAAATACTATGTCTTACAACGACCCTACCCTTCGCGCTCGTATAAATTCGACTTGTCGCGAGTCGGTCCATGAACGCAACCATGGGAAGAACCGCGACTACACCGAGCACTTGCTCGGCCTGACGAAGGTGCATATCGAACAAGGTCTCGTTTACGCCCAAATCGGTTGGGGCGTCGACGGCAATGATTTGCCTATCTCGCCTGATGTCGAGAATTTCGTCGAGATGTTCGACGTCTCGTCGAAAATTACGCTCCGTGCCGATGGCATTTACAAGCTTCGCGACAAGAAACGAAAGATCGTCGCGACAGCCCGTGTTCAGCCGCATTCTTACAGCAACGACAAGTCCGAGATTTATGTGAGCGGCAAGGATCGTAAGGATGTCGTCAAGCTCTACGAACTCATCCGTGACGGCAAGGTTCGTCCTGACATCGAACACGAAGAGTTCGAACAGGTCGAGGGCACCCTCAACGAACTTCGGCGTCTGCGGCGTCAGGTCCCTGCGCTGGAGCATCAGGTCGTATCTCGCGATGAGACCATCGCCTCGCTCAAGAAACAGTTGAAAACTGTTCGTGTCGAGCTGGCTGAGGCCCAAGCTGCGGCTGCTGCCTGAGCTAAAATGTACCCAAAGCCGCGCGGCAACGCGCGGCTTTTTCTTTATTATAATTTAATTAACTCACTATCATATATGATAGTGAGGAAATAAACACAAAATCACCGAAAAAAGTCAGACAAATTATGTTCGAAGAAACTTACCCAAACCTTAGCCGGAACGGCGTTTCTGAAGACATAATTTGTCCGACTTTTTTAATTTTCA
>CAZSWB010000143.1:0-2213 GCA_964610675.1 uncultured Candidatus Saccharibacteria bacterium | reverse complement strand
CGTCTACGACTGCTGATTGATATGCCGCATGCTCGTTTTTTTCAAACGTCAAAATTGTTCCGATAACCATACCGTACGGAATCGTCACCTCTTTATTACTCGTGACAACCGATTGCCCCACCTGAACATCTGCGTCTCGGGGGATTGTATTCATTTCCAGAGAAGTCTGGAATTTGCTTTTCAACAGACCTCGTGCCGCAGGCGAGTCCTCATCCTCTGAAACCGTTTCCACGGCCACGGACGTGCTTCTTGCAAACAGTGTTTCAACGGTACTTGCATGCGCGGACAATTCTTTCGTAAAACCGATGAGAACGGAACCCATGATAACAACGGGGGCGCCTTCCGGAACGCCGTCTTCAATGCCTTTGTTGATGATAAACTCGGAGGTAAGCGTATCAATGGGACGCGAGATAATAGCAGCGGGAATTTTCTTCATCGAATCGAAGGCAGGCGTGCCAAGCTGTTCCTTTAATCTGCGGTAATCCCGCAGCTCCGCTGTGAGTCGCAGGTTGTCATGGGTTACCTTTTGAATCGTATCGATATCCGCATGTGAAATACTGGTGTTTCTCATTCCGAACACGCGTGCAGTAGCCGCAACAACGGAGTTCCAAGCAGCAGCTCGTGCATGCTGCATGAGCGGAGTTGCAAAAAAACCGATACCGAGCAGAATTGCTCCAAGAATGCTCATCGCAACGATCGAAAGCTTCCTCATATCCTGTTATTTTAACTCAGATCCGTGCACACTTGGCAAGAGCACTTCTTGCACAGCTTCAATATCCTCCAGAACTACACCTGTACCTCGTACAACGGCCGTAAGCGGGTCATCCGCCACATGACAATGGATTTGCGTTGCGTCTGTTATCTGATTTGACAGTCCTTTGAGCAACGCGCCTCCGCCCGCAAGATAGATTCCCTGTTCAATGATATCCGAAAGAAGTTCAGGTGGCGTTTCTTCGATACACTGCCTTACCGCCTCAACAATCGTACTGATGGACTTTTGCATCGCTTCTCGTGCCTGCGTTCCGCTCATGATAACTTCCTTTGGCAGCCCGGTAACCAAATCTCTTCCACGTACGGCCGCCTCCAAGTGTTCGGAGCTTTCATGCGCGGAACCGATCCGAATCTTTATTTCTTCCGCGGTACGCTCTCCTATGAGCATATTGAAGTTGTTTCGCGCATACTGAATGATGTTTTCGCTCAATTCATCCCCCGCGATACGCAGCGTGCGGTTTACCACGATACCGCCCAAGGAAATGACGGAAATTTCAGACGTGCCTCCGCCGATATCAACCACAATGCTTCCGGTGGCTTCATGTACGGGAAGACGCAGCCCGATTGCGGTCGCCATGGATTCTTCGATTAAAAACACGGCTCGAGCTCCCGCGCGCAAGCTCGCTTCTTCCACCGCGCGTCGCTCCACTTCGGTTACCGACGATGGAATTCCGATTACGACTCTCGGGCGAGGAAGCACGTGAAAACCGTCCTCGTGCACTTTTTGGATGAAGTAGGAAAGCATTTGCTCCGTTACTTCAAAATCGGAAATGACACCGTCCTTTAACGGACGGATGGCTACGATGTGGGACGGTGTTTTTCCAACCATGCGTTGCGCTTCTTTTCCGATTGCCAACACTTCTCCCGTTTTTTTATTGATGGCAACAACAGACGGTTCGTTAATGACGATACCCTTACCGCGCACATACACCAGCGTATTCGCGGTGCCAAGATCTATTCCGATGTCTTGGGAGAATCTACCAAGAAAGTTATTTATGAATCCCATAGCGAGAAAAAGCTAGCGGATTTTTTTTATAAATGTTGCAAGTGCTTCGGTATAAGCTTCACCGTTTTTTCGAGAGGTGACTTCAACATCCCCCCCGGTTTTTTTCGAAACTACGATTCTCCACGGAATTCCGAGCAGCTCAGCGTCAGAGAATTTTGCACCGGCAGCGACATCTCGATCGTCGTACAGCGTTTCAATACCCGCCTTTTGCAACGCTTCGTATGCGGCGTCTGCGGCTGCTACGGCAGCGCTATCCTCCCTATTGAGGCTTGCCAAGTACACTGTAAATGGCGCAACGCTCTCCGGCCAGATGATACCCTTTTCATCGTGGAATTTTTCAACAAGTACGCCCATGAGGCTAGATGTGCCGATGCCGTAGCAACCCATATATACAAGCTGTTGCTTGCCTAACGCATCGGTATATTTGTAGTCAAAG
>CAZSWB010000142.1:0-2237 GCA_964610675.1 uncultured Candidatus Saccharibacteria bacterium | reverse complement strand
GAGGATGCTCTTCAAGATACATGGTGAATCCCTCCACCATGGCCGTATTCACAAAGCCACGCATCTCCGGTGTACCGAGCTTTCCTTTTGTTTGGCCTTCAAATTGTGGGTCACGCAGCTTGACGCTAATAATCGCGGTCAATCCTTCGTTTACGTCATCCGCTGTGAGATTGTCATCCTTTTCTTTTAAAAACCCATTCTTACGTGCGTAATCGTTAATGATACGCGTAAGAGCTGTTTTAAAACCGGTCAGATGCGTACCACCCTCCAGTGTGTGAATGTTATTGGCAAACGTAAGAACCGAATCATTGTATGAATCGGTATACTGCATTGCAATTTCCACCAGGTTATCGTTTTCAAATTCCTTTCTTACATAAAAGACTTGTTCGTTCTTTACGTCTTTCCCCAGGTTTAATTGCTGAATATATGAAACGATTCCACCCTCAAAAAAGAACGTGTACGACTGCATCTTGCCAGCTTCCCGTTCATCGGTAATTCGTATTTGTACTCCGGGCGTGAGATACGCTTGTTGACGCAAATGCTGTAAGATCTTACTCCAGTTGTACGCAATTTCTTGAAAAATCTGATCATCCGCCTTAAACGTGATCGTGGTGCCCGTTCGTTTGGATGTTCCGATTTTCTTTACCGGCCCAAGCGGCGCTCCCCGTTTGAATTTCTGGACATACTTGCCGCCATCTCGCTCAATTTCTGCCTCCAACCACTCTGAAAGTGCGTTAACCACCGAAACACCTACCCCGTGCAACCCACCGGACACCTTATATCCGTCGCCACCGAATTTTCCACCCGCATGCAATACGGTAAGTACGGTTTCCAATGCAGATTTCTTCGTTTTCGAATGTTTTTCAACCGGAATACCTCGGCCATCGTCCGTGACGGAAATCACATGATCCGGCATGAGACGCACCTCCACGTGCGTTGCATGCCCGGCCATCGCTTCATCAATGGAGTTATCTACAACTTCCCAGATAAGGTGGTGAAGACCGTCCAGCCCTGTACCACCAATATACATTCCCGGACGCTTTCGGACCGGCTCCAAGCCCTCCAAAACGGTAATAGACGATGCTCCATATGCTGTTTTTTTCTTTGCCATAATGGATGTATGGTATCAGGTATCCGGGTTTCGTTCAATACTGAAAAATGGAACGGAAGCCTGAATCAAAAAACCTCTGTGCATCCTTATTGTTCACTCTACACCAGATTCTTTGGTATTACTGATTGTACTCGATGAACACTTCGAAGTAGCGCAACGCTATATGCGGTAGAAAACAAAACACCGATAGATTGCATGACCAGCCCTGTTATATCTGTGAATAGCTCCTGCATATCAGTTCTGCTCAAGGTAGAAACTATCAAAAATTCAACTATCATCAATACCGCTACTCCTATAAGCCCAATAACAAGACCGCCCGCAAACAGCCTCCAGAGCACTGCCCAGAATTTTCCTTTCGTCAGATTCCAACTTTCCCGAAATGCGCCGGCAGTCTCACCTATTGCTACGAGGTAGATGACAAACGAAAGACGCATAAGCAGAAACACATAGATCGGAATAAGAACTACAAGCGCACCCATTCCAACCAGGGAAACAGCCATGATCGATTCCAAAACTTCACTCGGCACCCCTTCTATACTTTCACCAACAAATACAGTCGTAATACCGAGAAAAGGCAATGCGATTAAAAAAATAAGCGGGAAGAATATAAGAGACAACAATACTCCGTGGCCGATAAATGGAAAGAATCTACGCCATCCGTGTTTCCATGCCGCTTTCATCGTCATTCGATTTTCGTCAGCAAGAATGCGTATTTGTCCGGACATAATTGCAATCCGAACACAGAACACAGCCAATAGCAATATTCCAATACCGATCATCGCCCATTGCACCTGGGGTGCAAGGTCGGAAAATGATTCGGGCTGATCCACCGCAGACACGTACTCCGCAATTGACGGGGAGATTACAAACAGACCAAGAATTAATAAGATTATGCCGATCGTTATACCCCAAACTATCGCCTCCAGCTGTATAACGGGCTTCACATTGTTCCGTAATCGCCGCCATGCATCTTTTAATAGCTCCCTGACATTGGGCAGCGCTGTAGGAATACTGTGCTTTAGTTCTGTTCCTTCATTTTCCATAAGCTTTTTAGTTTTAATTATTCTTTGAGTATAGCAAGCGCACTTGAGTCCGCCTAGCGTATCTGTGCTCCGAATTCTTTTTT
>CAZSWB010000141.1:0-2251 GCA_964610675.1 uncultured Candidatus Saccharibacteria bacterium | reverse complement strand
CGCATCAACAGCGCACCTCCTGAAGAAAATGAGAACCCTCTGGTTTCATCTGCAAATTGGTGGCTGCCAATTCCAAGATCAAACAAGATTGCGTTCACTTTTTCATTCTGTGGCTCATCATTATTGTGTCCCGTGAAGAAATCAAAGAAGTTTTGTTGATGATAAGTAACGAAGTCTTGATATGCCGCAAGGGTCTCCTTCGCAACAGCGAGAGCCGATGTATCCGCATCGATACCGATGACACGTGCGCCACTACCTGCAGTCCCTAAGAATGCGTTCGCATGGCCACCATGGCCGAGCGTCGCATCCAGAAGTACATGTCCCGGTTTCGGGTCAAACAGATCGATTACTTCTTGTACGAGAACCGGAGTATGTTCGCTCATATACCGAGCTCTCCCATACCCTCCGCTATTTCATCGCTCGCATCTTCCGTCTTCGTTTGATATTCTCGCCATGCATCTTCATCCCAGATTTCAATCCGGTTGAATAGCCCTGCGACAATCACATGCTTTTGTATGGAAGCATATTGCCGTAAGTATTCGGGAAGCATAATTCTTCCTTGGCTATCAAGCTCAACGTCCCACGCACCTGCAAGCATGAGTCGTGCAAACGCACGACTGCTTTTTTGGGTTATGGGAAGCTTGGAAAGCTTTTCCGCCATCTGATTCCATTCCGCTTTCGGATAGATAAACAGGCAATGATCCAAGCCGCGAGTCACGACGACTCCGCTTGATACTTCACGACGAAACTTGGCCGGTAAATTCATGCGCCCTTTTTCGTCGATGGTGTGATTGTACTGACCGATGAACATAAAAAACTGGTTGATTGGTAAAGAACCTGATATTACGTGAATATATGAGGTTCTCCACAGTTAGTCTCCACTTTTCCCCACACTTATCCACGTGTATCCACATTACTCCTTCACCAGCCCACTATGCAATACCCAAAACCCACGATTTATACACATCTAAGAAAAAAAGAAGCCCCGACGTTCGAAAACGAAGGGGCTAGTTGCTAAGTTCTTGGCTTCACTTGCAAGGATACACGGCGGATACGGCGCGCGAGCCATCATAGGTGATATGGTTGCAGTCCGAGAGCCACTCACGGCCACCATAATACAAACAGAGGATGCAGGGATCACCGTGCGGATCCCGAACAACCGTTCCGGGAAAATCAAACCACTCTCTTATCCGATTCGTTCGAATCCATTCGAGTGTTGTCTGACCAGGCTCTTCAAAAAGTGCCTGCGCAATCCTTGCGTCTGGACGGATGAAATCCGCTTCAGCTGCCTTGAGGCGCACGAGCTTCTCTTTGCCCGTGATCGTCCTCTCTCCTCTCTTCATACAATGCTCAAAACGGAGCTTAGAGGGGTCGATTTCGACGAGCGCGAGAGAACGAGCATCCTGCTGCTCTTCACCTTCCAGGCCATTGCCGTCAATGGGTCCCTTCCAAATACTCCAACCTCTTCCCATGGCAAGGAACGTGACCGGGTTAAACACAGTTGAGCGATCGATCATCAAAACCTTGCTAGACAGTGTCGTGTTCATGGCATCTACCTTTCTCAGAATATATTTTCGGGTTGTTAGTGTACTTACGCGAATATACACCTATCCCCATATTCTGTCAAGGTCAATAAAAACGTAAATAGCGCTATAGAGCCATATAATGGGTATTAGGTGAGGGAAATGACGGAAAGGATTGATTTTTATTCTCAATTTCGTATATTTCTAGCTATAAGCAACCGAATCCTTCCTGAAAGGGTTGGTGGTCGCAAGACCTAGGTTGCTTTTTTAGTTGTTACGTTTCCCGAATAATGCCTCGCTTTAGTGCCTTTTTATATAGTGGTTTCATTATCTTATCACCCTCAATTCCATCACGAACAAACCTGGGGCAATCTTTCGAAAAGATACCATGTGTCATAAAATCACGTTTTCCGGAAGTAACAGCAAATTATGCGCTCTCTACTCTAAAGGAAATACGTCCGAATTTTTGGTATTGGGCAATTGGCCTGAGTTCCCCCGCAACACCCTACTCCTTATCGCCTACATGCACGATTCCCGCTCGTTCCGCTTCGTACATAATGAGCTTTATACACAAGAAAAGACATGCGCCTAGCGTATTCATCAACAAGTCGACGTTCGTGTCATACATTGAACCGATCGTTTCCATACCCAAATTCAGATCCATAAACAGCTCAATGATTTCATGAGCAACGCCAAAAGTAAGTGTGATCGAAAGTACGACGATCGAA
>CAZSWB010000140.1:0-2252 GCA_964610675.1 uncultured Candidatus Saccharibacteria bacterium | reverse complement strand
AACCATACGTAGCGCGGATTTGTTCTACCGCAGACTTGGATCCTCCTTCGCCCATTTCCTGTCGATCGAGAATGAGTGCAAGTCCGGCGGGAACAGCGTTTGCATTTCGGATGCTGTCTACTGAGTTCATAACTGCGGTGCCTGCAGTGAGGACGTCATCGATGATGAGTACTCGATTACCTGCCTTTAAGTCTCCTACAAGCGTCCCACCTTCTCCATGATCTTTCGCCTCTTTGCGATGGTACGCAACGGGATACGGGCGTGTTGCGGTGGAAGTTTGGTACAGACTTATTGCCGTAGAGGTAGCAAGGGTAATCCCCTTGTATGCCGGACCGTATAGTACATCGAAGTCTAATCCACACTTTCTCTCCTGCATAATCGCATTCGCGAACATTTTTCCGATTATGTACAGGGCTTCACCATCCTGGAGTTTGCCCGCGTTGAAAAAATAGGGACTCTTCCTTCCTGATCTTAATAGGAAGCCGGTGGTAGAAAACTGCAGGGCTTTACGCTCAAGCGCTACTTTCAAGAGTCGACTTTTGCGATGATCAGTCATGTAAGTACTGCTTTCTTATTCAGGGGAAATGTACAATCCAATTGAGAGTTATCGCCAAACAGTGTTGCTACTCTAGCGAGGAAGAACGGAAAAAGCAAATACAGGAAATGCATGCAAGAAAATTTGCAAAAACCTACATAAACAGGTTTAATGTCTTTTATACCAGGGCCCCTAGCTCATTTGGTAGAGCGCCTCGCTTGCACCGAGGAGGCGAGCGGTTCGAATCCGCTGGGGTCCACCGAAAAATATATTATCATGCGCTCTTGTTGATATTTTACAGCACAACCATTGACTTATCTATATTGGCATAGTATAATGTTCCTATTCCTAGGAATGTTTTTTAGGAATCTCCGCTATCCGAGATAGCACAAGCACTTTGACAGGAGTCCAATATGGACGCAGCACGGCAAGGCGAGATTGCGTTAAGGGTACTCAAATACATCGTCGAAAAGTCAGGAGTACACGTTTCAAAAGACAAGATACGGGAACTGGGGGACATCGCAAAGAAAATCGATGTTCCTCTCGACGAACTCAAGGCTTTTGCCAAGCCGATCTTGCAAGAAGCATTCGACAAATGCTTCGATAATCCACCTGCAAAAAAGTAGTTGGAAACCAGGGTGGAGCCAAGGCTCCCTAAAAGGGTAATTGCGCCTCATAGCATAAATGCACTAGGCGCAGAACAAGAACCTCTCCCCGTTTTCACTACACGCCACGTTATTTTTCGAAGTAGCGTGGTTTTTCTTTACTTAGCCCTACGCCGTCATAGCCCTTCCCAAAATTTCCCACTCCTGCAATTCTGTTTAAAGAGTTTCAACTGTGTACTACGGGGTCCACTCTATCCGCCAAAACCTGTTGGCAAATATTGTCCTACTACCAAGGTGAAGAGATCACCCAGAATTCCAAATGCGACGAGGAAGCCAAGAAACAGCATGATAACCCCCGCTACTTTCCAGCTGGAAAGCGCAGATCCCCGAACTCCGACCATAGCACCGATATCTCCCCAGTTATTCGACCACCAGGCGGTTTTCCATACCATGAAAAATCCGGCGATCATCATGAGGGTTCCAAGGAAAAAGAATGTGAATGACATGGGTGTAGTATATCATATTTCGTAAAATTTTCTCTCGCGTCTATACTCTGTATTTTCGTTTTATCTCCTCTTCTTGTTTCTTCTCTTCTTCTTCAATAGCCATCGCGCCTAATTGTTTCAGTTCATCCGGACTTTTGTCTTTTATTGCATCAGCGCGTGTGAGAAGGTATTCTTTGGTATTCTTTTTTGGATCTTCCAACACTTCTGCAAGGAGCGCGTTGAGGATTCCTCCAAACAGAGGACCCGGACGCATGCCAAGCTCATTCACCAAGTCGTTTCCTGATATTGCGAGTTGACCGACTGTGATGGGTTCTTTTGATGCGTTTTCCACCATAAACTGCAGATGGCGAAGCCGATACGGTTCCGCCTTGTGTACTCCGGAACCTTTTCGTTCGGCAATGCGCAGTTTTATGAGATCCTCGAAATGTTCTTTTCCTACTCTGCGAAGGAGTCTTCGTGCGCCAGACGGCGTAACTTTTCCGACGTCGTAATAGAACATATGCTGACGAACGAGATGAGTTACTTGTTTTGTGATATCCGTAGGAAATTTCAAGCGTTTCATGAGGTGTTCCGCATGATAGCGCAAATGATCCTCGATGAACGAGG
>CAZSWB010000139.1:0-2302 GCA_964610675.1 uncultured Candidatus Saccharibacteria bacterium | reverse complement strand
TCGAGTATGGTTTCCAAACGTCTTTCCGACAGCCACAATTTTCTCCACCACATTTCCAAACACCTCTTTGGTAAGTTTAAAGTTTATAAAACCAGGGCCTGCAGTTTCGATTGATTCAATTTCAGAAAGCTTGTTTGCCAAAAGTTTTTCTACAAATTCCCCCGCGAGTTCGCGTGGGTTTTTACCATATTGCTTTGCGTACACAAGAGCAATATTGGTCGCAAAATCCCCATGAGTCGTATCCCCTGGGTATTCCAAAGTAACATCATCGTCAATTAAGAGAGTAGTCGCTATCCACTGTTTGATTGTGGTCTGTAAGGTCATAGGGTCATGATAGCATTTTTTAGGTATAAAAAAAGAGGAAGTTGGACACCTTACGGTGTCTAACTTCCCCATGCTCGCACCACGATGTCGAGCACTTGTTGGTATACTTCATCTTCACTGACCGAAGCGTCGATTACATGAACAATGTGTAAAGGGTTTTCTTGACGAACTGCTTCAAACGCAAGCCTTTTAAAGAAAAGTTCGTACCCTTCGAACACTCGCTCATGAAAATCCAAAGGAAGATCATCAAGAAAATTGCGAGCATCCTCTGGTCTTCCTGCTCTACGTTTTAAAGCAACTTCTGGCGTAATCCGCAGGTAAATATACTGAATGGGAAAAGTGCGTAAAACCATACCTCGACTCTGATAGAAAAATTCTTCAAGCTCTCGGCACTCCCCACCCCACAACTGAAAGGCATATGTTGATGCGTCTAAGCGGTCGGAAATAACAATTTTTCCCTCCGCTAAGGCATGTCGGGCGATTTTATCAATATTCGATGACCGTGAAGCCATGAACAAAAACAACCGTGTCAATGGAGATTCATTTTCAGTGTCAGGATCCTTGAGAAGTAACTCACGAATCTTCTCACCTACCACCGAGCCGCCTGGCTCTCTGGTAAAACAAGCACTGAACAAGCCCTTTCGGGAATCTTCCTGAAGCCTACTAATCATCGTTGACTTACCAGACCCATCTATACCCTCAAATGCAATAATAGGTAGCAAAAGTGGTAGATGTAATTGAGTCATTTCAAACTCTCCTTCTGTTGGTAAGAATACCAACTCTAACCTCTCTGTCAATTTGACTTATTCCTCATAAAAGGTACAAATATGGGCAGAACTCTGAAGTATATGAAAGGAGCTTTATGATAAACAATCTGTTACGAGGGTTTATCGCGTTCTTACAAAAATTTCTTCCGCCTGAAGAACAAGGAACGATACACGAAACAATAGACGGGGTCACAATAATCGTCTCTGACGAACTACCTCCAGAAGCAAACGCCATGTCCATGTCGATGTATTCACGGGATCCTCGAAGCTTCCTAATACATCTAAAGCACGTACTCAAGCAGGGGTGGAAAAAATTTATCTCCAAGTTTTATGTCGGCTATGGACACAAATCCATCGGCGACTGTGGGAGTACCAATATTTGTTTTGAAGGTATTAGTATGCTGTGTGCAAAAGCTATACAGCAATATCTTCTTTACAACGGTCAGGAAGCAAGCACTCGCTATCTCGATATGGCAATGCAAGCTATCCGAAACTTCCTAGGATCAGAGGGTGAATCTATCCAAAATGGATGGATGCGTATGTACAAACATTTATTGTCGATACTCGTACCTCACTTGAAAGAACGATTCCCTCTTGCAGAAGGACAAGATCGAGCTACTTGGGAAAGATCAATCAAAGCGAAAGCTTTTGACATCGCCCGCGGTTTCCTTCCTGCCGGTGCGACAACTTTTGTTGGTTGGCACACCACCTTACGCGAAGCTCGTGACCACCTGATCGAGCTACGTAACCACCCACTCAAAGAGGTTCGTGATATTGCGGAACAAGCCTCAAAACTCCTTCATAAGAAGTATCCTTCATCGGGTTTTGATAAAGTATATCCGGATCAAGAAGCATATGTTGCTCAATACATGAAAAACTTTGCGTACATGGAACCGGAAAACTTAAAAACCTTTTGGAGTGATGACTTTGATTATGCAGCAATCTTGAGACACAAAGCTGTTTTAACCAATCGTCCAAGCAAAGCTGAACTTCCAGCGTTCTTGCGAAAGTACGGCAATGCCACAGTTCGTTTCTTGCTTGATTTCGGATCATTCCGAGACCTTCAACGACATAGGAGCGCTACAGTACTCATGCCCCCTCTCACCACTCACTACGGTTTCCATCAGTGGTATCTTGATCAGATTCCTGAAGATCACCGTAATGTAGTGTTGACGTTTATCCAGCAGCAGACTGAGCTAATAGAAAACCTG
>CAZSWB010000138.1:0-2371 GCA_964610675.1 uncultured Candidatus Saccharibacteria bacterium | reverse complement strand
AAAGCTCGAAAAGGTAGGGGTAAGGTAGGGATGCCGAAGCATAGGGAGAACCCGACGCCTCGGCTTTTGGGGGTTGTCATCATCAGTCAAATAATTCACTCGAAGTAATTCCACCAGAGCTATAACTATCCCTGATGTGGACTTTATATCTAATAGTCCCATTTTTGGTAACGGTTTTAATTCCTTTGTTGATCAGGGCTTGTTTCAATCTCCTTGGGTTTATTTGGTTGATTGGGTGCCCGCTTTGATCACTAAGTTTTCTGACCAGTTCCATCAGTGGGTAGCTTTCAATGGAATTCCACTCCTCCAGATAGTTATCCACAAGCTCCTCTTCAAGAGAAGGAACTGCGAACGACTTGTTGCTTGATTCGACGAGATTCTGTTCGGTACGATCCATCCACCAACGTTCACCCTCCTGAAGCATGTGCATGATCTGCGAATAGACCTTGTTCATGTCAGGCATGGATTTCCAGTCTATGGCCGTACAGTCCAGGATCCAGAACCTGCGACTTCCCGTATCATCGCTCAAGAACGAGGCGCTGTTTACCGAACCGATAAAGGAGGCATTACGGCGGTACTGCTTGGTTATGGTAGCATACGGCGCTCTATAGGAGATTTCATCCTTTGTGATCAGCTCCTTCACGGTCGAACTTTCCTTCTTATGCAAGCTGGCTAACTCGTCCATATTGATGATCAGCTTTCTGACCATCAGCATCAAAGTGTCCTTTGAGTCCTCGCGAATAGTACCGGAGTAGTAGTACTCACGCATGCTCTCAGGAAGCAGTCTGGTGACAAAGCTGGTCTTACCCAAACCTTGTCCACCTTTGAGGATCAAGAATCCTTGGTTGACCGCGTCTTTCATGATGGTGGCGACTAGTCCCAGTAGCCATCGCTTGACCACTAGATCACGCAGAGTATTGTCCGTGGTACTGATGCAACTGGTCAACTGCGAGAGATAGTCTACACCGTCCCATTTAGGTAAGCCTTCGAAATACGCCCTAAGAGGGTCGTATTCTGGCGCCATACTGGTCTGGTTGATCATCTCTTTGAGATTGGTTACATGGATCCTACCCTCACGAGATCGGATCTCGTTGAGGATAGAATTGAGCTGCTGATCCCCAAGCTCTTCAAACTTCCCGCCATACTTTTTGAACTCAATAGTACACAGCACAGTGTTGTATCTGAATTCATAGGTGAATGCAAGATATCTCAGCTGTGCTTTGTAGTCTTTCAAAGTTACAGGGGTGACATTTATTGCCTTTCGGATGCTATACTCCAAGTAAGTCATTGAACCCCTCTTTGTATCCCATTTCTGGCGGTAAAGTTCAGATTTTCTAGCAATCTGTTCAATTTTTGCGATGTCGTATGGATGCTTTTTTGCAAGATCACACAAGTATCTAAAGTCGTACTCGCTAGATGACATCGGATCAACTTGCAAGTTGATAACATCCGCAGCTTGTTCCTGCTGTTCATCCTCATCTATCCATTCCTCTATTCCTACAACAGGGGCAGAAGAGCTTGGTTGGCTAAAATCAGGCGCTTTCCCCGACACACTGGTGAAGTAGGGTAACAGGCGACTTACAACCTCTGCCCCATCGGTGATAACTTGGCTGCCGTTGTAACTGTTACCAGTCACCGTAAAAAAGCGATCCTTATCATACCACTCTACAAGTTCTGAGGCAAGAATACCATACACCTTGCAACGAGTGATATCAACAGGCTTCTTACCTCTCACGATTAGCTTCACACCCTTTCCAGATGGACTGTTATCCAGCATACCTGTGTATCCTTTGAGCACATGCTCCACTTCGGACTTCAGTTTGCCCTGTTCATCCTTACAGTCGTCGATATCGATTCCCATGTATGCGTTGGATTCATCTAATTCGAAACCGATCCCATCAATTGCAGGATTATGAAGATAAGCCTCAAGGGCTTGTTCATAACTTAGCCAGTTTTGTGGATCTGTTGCATCAGCTTTTCGTCCTGATTGAGAACAGGGTATTTTGGTTTGTCTACCATCTACGATTTCAAACTTCCAGTTCATCCAGAAGTTTTGTGATTTGAGCTCCTCGGGAGAGTTAATTTTATTAGTCATTTTTTTGAATTTAATAATTTAGGTTCTACTCCCACGACACATGAGAGTAGTTGTGAGCCAAAACCGTATAGATCAGAGAAGCTGCACAGGCTACAACTGAATGACGAATAAGACCGATGCTCTTGGATTTTCCGCCAACAACGGCTTATTCTGGGTTTTAAGCTCGTTGTCGGTTGTCAGTTGTCATTTTCGCCAAGGCTGGCGAGGGTACAAACAAAAAAAGGCAAGCCGCACTCGTGCAGGTTGCCTAGTTGTCTGTCGTATGTATAATATATG
>CAZSWB010000137.1:0-2405 GCA_964610675.1 uncultured Candidatus Saccharibacteria bacterium | reverse complement strand
TAATTAAGGAGGTACTCATGGGTGATGGACTACTCATCAGTGTTCTGTGAAAGATTCTAAAATACGGCTACCATTCATATATGGCTGAACTTCACCTCTACAACTCCCGAACGAAGAGTATTGAGCTTGTTACTCCGCTTTCCGGCACTAACATCGTCACGGTGTATAACTGCGGACCGACCGTATACAAACGCCAGCATATTGGCAATATGAGGCGTTTTTTGGCTGCAGATTTCTTGAAAAGAACCCTGGAACTCTTGGGATACACGGTGCGAGACGTCACCAATATTACGGACGTCGGGCATTTAACGCAGGAAGAGTTGGATAGCGGAGAAGATAAGCTGGAAAAGGCGGCCAAGGAACTGTCTCGCACCCCGCAAGACATCGCCCAAGAGCAAACAGAGCTTTTCTTTCAAGATATCGATGCGTTGCAAATCAAACGATCTCAAAAATATCCCGCCGCGAGCAACCATATTCCGGAGATGATTTCCCTTATCGAAACATTGCTGAAAAAGAATCACGCATACGTGGTAAAAAGCGGCGTATATTATGATGTTTCCTCGTTCCCCGCGTACGGGGAGCTTTCCGGGAATACGGTAAGCGCACTGGATGCGGGACACCGCGTGGAAAGCAAACACGATAAGAGAAACCCGGCGGATTTTGCGCTGTGGATGATTGATGACACACACGTGCAGCTGTGGGGCTCCCCATGGGGAAAAGGATACCCCGGATGGCATATCGAGTGCTCGGCCATGTGCATGAAGTATTTGGGAGATTCCGTTGATATTCATACCGGAGGCGAAGATAATCGCTTTCCCCATCATGAGAATGAAATTGCGCAATCGGAAGGCGCCACCGAGCAAGTATTCGCGCAGATATGGATGCATAACCGACATTTGCTGTTACACGGAAAGAAAATGGCGAAACGCGAAGGAGAAATCATTTCATTGGATACGATACGAGAGCGCGGATATTCGCCTCTCGCGTTTCGACTGCTCGTGTTCGCTCACCACTACCGCACGCCGATTGATTTTTCCTGGGAGCTTCTCGACGAATATCAAGGGCACGTGGACGGCATTAAACAATTACTGGTACGCGCTCCCCTTGCGACATGGAGTGCTCCTGGTGACGCGCCCACCGATTTTATTGCCGCACTGCAAGACGACTTACATACGCCAACAGCATTCGCGCATGTTCTGCAAACCATAAAGGATATCAATAAGGGACTTGATGCCAACGAGGATGTATCAGCATTACAAGCTAACTTGCTTGCAATGGACGCTGTTGTCGGAGTACTTTCTGCGCTTGCAAAAGAATCATCTTCCGTTGCAATTCCGGAGGAAATTATCGCACTTTCGAAAAAGCGAGAGCAAGCAAAGGAGACTAAGCAATACGACGAAGCGGATGCGATTCGAAAAGAAATAGAAAATCGGGGGTTTTCCATTCAAGACACCCCGCAGGGGCCGAGATTGAGCGTACAATAGCCTGTATTTCTATCCACACGTTATCCACTTACCTCGCCTCGCACGGGACGGTATAGTAAGGAGTACGTATGCCCGGCAAAGAACTTCGAATTTCACCTCATAATTCCGAAGCAGAGGAATCTGTTTTAGGAAGTTTGCTTATTGATAAAAATGCAATCGTAAAAGTTGCAGATTGGATATCCCCTCCCGATTTTTATCACCATAACAATGCGGTGATATATGATGCCATGATAGCGCTGTACAGTAAGGGGGATCCCATCGATGTACTCTCCGTGATCAGCTACCTGAAAGAAAAAAAAGCCTTGAAAGATATCGGAGGGAAAAGCGCCGTCACTCGCCTCGCAACCGTAGTTCCAACTGCCGGAAACGTGGTGCATTACGGACAAATTGTGCAAAAGAATGCGACGCGCCGCCGCCTCATTTCCGCAGCTTCGGATATTGCCGAACTTGGGTTTGCGGAAGCGCAAGATATTGAAAGCGTTATGGACGAAGCGGAACATCGGCTGTTCAAGGTTTCCGAAGGACATAAAGGCGAACACTTCACTCCCCTTTCTCATGCACTCGAAGAGGCGTTCGTTCGCATCGACAAGTTGCACAAAGGAGACGGTGCGATCCGAGGCGTACCGACCGGATTCCCGAGCCTCGATAAGAAACTGGCGGGTTGGCAAAAATCAGACCTTGTTATTCTCGCGGCTAGGCCAAGCGTCGGAAAAACAACGCTCGCGCTGGATTTTGCACGCCATGCCGCGCTTGCCGGACATAAGGTGGGAGTCTTCAGCTTGGAAATGTCAAAAGATCAATTGGTAGACCGCATGCTTGCGGCGCATGCGCATGTGGATTTATGGAGACTCCGAACGGGAAAACTGGCAACCGGCGGCGGGGACGATGATTTTCTCCGCCTCGGCGATGCTATTTCGGACC
>CAZSWB010000136.1:0-2445 GCA_964610675.1 uncultured Candidatus Saccharibacteria bacterium | reverse complement strand
GCTGGAGAGGTCTGATATTAGCTGGAAAAGTCACTTTGTTTGGCTTATTCACTTCCTACACTTGGCTCGATTGCTGCGACGCTGTTGCCACTACCGGTCGCGATGATTCAGTTCGACAGTTTTTGGACCATTCTGGCCGTCGTCTTGGTTCCCGGCCTTATTCAGTTCACTATCGGCAATCTCATCGATCCCAAGTTCATGGGTGATCAACTGGATCTCCACCCGGTGACGATACTGCTGGTGCTGATGTTTTGGGGGCTCATTTGGGGCTTTGCCGGGATGTTCCTAGCCGTTCCGATTACGGCAGTGATGAAGATCGTGCTACTACGACATAAGGCAAGCGCGCCGTTTGCTGATCTGATGGCCGGCCGTATTCCTCGCCAATGGACCTGAAATTGGCATCGGCACCGCTAGACAAATTCAGGTGCACGGAAGTTACTGCATTAAATTGCCTTACACACTGTTCCATTAGGGTAAAAATCTATTAAATCATTCCATCCATATGGATCATTGCAGTACCTCATAAGTTGGATTCTAGGGCCATCCCCCGTAGGCTCTTTGGAGTGATAGATTCTCTTACCGGAGGGCCATCGCGCTGAAGACGATGGTTTGGCATTTCCAACCCAGAAAGCTATGAAAGGATTAACAGTTGAGCATCCAAACCGAGCAAGTACTGTATCAGTTATCATGGCATTCTCGGCTTCGGCTGTAATTGTTACAAAGGTCATTCCTAGGTGCGGGCATTTTCCGGCAGCTTCCGAAAACGTCCAAGCACCAGGACACATTTTGTATGTTTTATCAAGATACGTATTGCGAGCGCATTTTTCGCGAACCAAAGGTATGCCCTCATACAAATCCATCCACCCCGATGTTTTTCCCGTAAGCGGCATCTTTTTGGGGTTGCCGTCGGCTTGTACATGCATAAATTCAACCCGGAATTCTCCGGTTTCTTTGTGAGCACATATTGCCCGAAGTTTCATGCCATTCAATACGGTCGATTGGTCTGATTTTATTAGTACCTGATTTTTTAAATCTCTTACCTGCACGAAACTTCCGACGCTACAGTATGGAATAGTTGGGAATGTTTTCCGGTGATCAGTCTGGTTAGCGATGTATTCGCCCAAATCAATCTCCCGGTGCCTCAAAATAGCTTCTTTCCCACCCAGTAGATAAGCACGCAAGATAGCTCCACCACTGACAATAACGGCTAGCGAAATACCAAGAGCAATTAGTGTTTCAATGAGCGTTAGTCCACTACTCCGGCAAGTGGCCGAAAAGCCTGCTGTGGAGCGAGCGAAATTAAACCGGGCACGTTTTTTTGAGTTCATACAAATCTTCCCATACACCATCGCTACGTTTGACTAAAACCGAGTATTTTCCCAAATCGCTGCATTTTGCATTTATGTGTAACTTCTCAAATGCGATACTATTAGCAAATAAAGGTTCTCCATTTTTATTCTTCATAGTGAAATTTTGCGAGCCTGTGCGGCACTTTGATGCTGGAAACGACTGTTCGCAGGAAAATTGGATTGAAATTATTTTTCGCACGCTCTCTAACTCGAAGGCTCTTTGTGAATCTTTCCAAGTCTCTAAAATAGACCCAATTGATCCACTTAAAATATACATAATACAAGCCAAAACCGCCAACGCGACGACTGTAGAAATGAGGCTGACACCCGCCTGGCGATTGCTGGCCGAGATGTTATAGATCTTCAAATGATCTCCTACAGGATAATTTAAAGGCAATTGTGTTCTGTCAGTAGCTTTCCATCTTGAGAAGAAATTTTGATATTTCTAGTCCCGGCATCACAAGCAACAACTACAGGTGATTTTTTGTACAGTATGTTGATTGAACTTGTATCAGTACGAATGAGCCCAGCAACAGATTCATTGGAACAAGGTCCAGGTGGAAGGGTCATGTTACAATCTAGAGCTTCGTTCAAAAAATTCTTCAGGGTAATACCATAGCGTCGATTTTTGATCAGGTTCACTTCTTTGAAGATGTTTGTGATGTAGCTAGAGACTGATCCGCCGATGATTACCGAGACTCCAAGTAAAATTAGCACGATCATCAATGCGCTTCCAGAATCCTTGCGGTTCACCATGTCTAGCTCCAATTTTTCTGTATGCCGTCCATTATACACAAAATTTTGCGACCTGAACCTGCATTTTATCAACGGATCTAATACCGAAAGGAGTGAAACCCTGCCTTTGCACAGTGTCTTGCTCTGACCTCGCCACACTACAGTTCACCAAATCAGTACACCGCAAACGCGATCTGCTTGGCTAGCCGCGGGGGTGCACCGGGTGTTCATTATACTACCGGATTTTGAACGATTCTTTCGAGCTGGAGAGGTCTGATATTAGCTGGAAAAGTCACTTTGTTTGGCTTGCTAGATTTCACGATTCTGAGCCGGGTGATTTCACGATACTGAGCCACCACCA
>CAZSWB010000135.1:0-2452 GCA_964610675.1 uncultured Candidatus Saccharibacteria bacterium | reverse complement strand
ACTGGAAGATGTGACAACGAAACTGCCGATGATGGCATTCGCGGTGAGCAGAATAGCCGCATTTATTCTCATAATGACAGGATTGTTGCTTGACCCGCTGCCGCAGCGACCGACGCATGAAAATGATACGTGGTGGAGCAAGCCGCTTGTCACATCAAAGCCACGCGCATTCTTGCTGAGCGGCGGACTATCACTGAGTCTATTAGCCGGAGCTACCCTGGCAATGCCCATTCTCTCCGGTATTATTGCGTGGATGTACTGGAGAAGAGCGACCACAGGATTAGAACGGCATTTAAAGCCGATCGGACAAGGGTTTCTCATGCTCGCAGTGAGCGAGCTGCTCGGGATTGCGCAATTGTGGCGTGACGGAATCACCGTAGGCCTGTATGCGATAACCGCTCCGTTCGGACCGATATGGATCGCGGAGCATATTTCCCTCTTTATCGCTATCTTCATCCTCGGCAGGTGGGTATGGCAGTACTTGTTGAAACGGTTTTTCTCTCAACTTTTTATCGTATTTACTGCATTCACCGTTGCCACATTCTTGCTAATGACCTTGGTATTTACCGGTATGTTGCTTCATAACATGCGTCAAAGTGCACTGGATCAGCTCGCAACGGATACCAGAGTACTGACGTTGGCACTTGATAGTAAAAAAGACGAGCTCCTCTCGGCAGTGAAGTCATTTGCACAACGGGAAGATATTGCAACGGCGGTTGCAACGAACAAAGCTGATGTTTTACAAGCGGCGAGTGAAGAGTTTTTGATTGCGAATGCGGAGAGCACACTTATCGTTGTATCCGTTGATGGGGAAGTAATTGCGCGTGGGGAGGATGGGGCTACGGTTGGCGGATCTGTATCTGAAAATGCGCTTGTACGCGATGCCATAAACGGCAAGAATATTGTTTCTGTGGTGCAAGCTCCTGGTGTTCTTGCTCCTGAAATACAGGTGCACGCAGTTGCCCCTATCGTGCGTGGAGATACTGTTATTGGTGCAGCGCTGCTTGGCGCGACGCTTGATAACGCATTCGTTGACGGAATAAAAGCGGCCACAGGGTTCGATGCAACGATTTATAGCGATTCGACGCTTTCTGCTACGACACTGGTAGCGGCGGACGGTACGTCGCGATGGGTTGGTATGACGGAAAGCGATCCTGAGATTTATCGCACTGTTTTACAGAATAACGAAGCATATACCGGTACAGTAACGCTCCTGCACGCACCGTACTTTGCTGCATATTTACCGCTGCACGATAAGGAAGGGGAAGTGATCGGGATGCTTTTCGCGGGGCAGCCGCAGCTTGCATTATGGCAAACAGTAGGTCGTTCGATAGAGTTGATTTACTTGCTTGTGGCGCTGCTAGGGGTTGCAAGTTTACTTCCTGCATTTCTTGTCGCCCGGTATATTGCGTTTCAAGTTCGCTAGATATATTATCTATTCCATGGCTCGAATACTTATTGTTGAAGATGATCCGATTATCAGTGAGATGTACCACAGTGCGTTTGCATTTGATAACTTGGAAGTAAAAACGGCGGCGGATGGAGAAGTGGGGTTTGCGGCGGTAAAATCTTGGAAGCCTACTGTTGTACTACTAGATATTATGATGCCGAAGATGAATGGGTTGCAGGTATTGGAAGCGATGAAGAGCAATGATGATTTAAAAAATATTCCGGTTATCATTTTAACGAACCTATCCGACAAGAAGGATGCGGAAGCGGCGTTGTCGAGAGGGGCAGTGAAATACATCGTAAAAGCCGAACACACGCCAAAAGAAGTGACCGATTTGGTGAAGGATATTATTTCCGCATACACGCGATCTGATATTCCTGAACCAAAAGGGCAAGCAGAAGAACAAGGGAAGAAGAAAAAGAAAAAAGTTTCACATAAAAAGAAGTTATGATACTATATTACTTATGAATACTAAACATCTCCTTGGAATCGTATTAATCATCGGAATTGGAGCGGTCATTGTACTGGCATCCACCACTATGCAATCAAAGAAAGAGGCCCAGTCACTGCGTGCGCAGATCGAAGAGCTACAAAAGGAATCTCCGGCCGCTACTGAAGCGGAAGTACAAGCTGTTGTGGAGGAGGTAGGGAAGCTTATCGCTCTTCCAACGGAAGAAACTCCAACATTAGCGACAGTAACGGATAGAGATAAATTGAAGGAAATCCCATTCTTCTCAAAGGCGGAAACAGGGGATAAGGTGCTGATTTATGTGAAAGCGCGCAAGGCATACTTGTACCGACCAAGCGATCAAAAGCTTGTCGAAGTTGCGGCTATTAATCTTTCTCCCGACACGCGCGTGAATGAAGAGCTTTCTCAATCAATATTCCTCAGGAATGGAAGTGGGCTCGCCGGATTGAGCCGTTTAGTAGAAGATGATTTGAAGAAAGTGCTACCGAACGCTAGCATTGCGGGAAGAGACAATGCGGAATCTGATTTCAATA
>CAZSWB010000134.1:0-2464 GCA_964610675.1 uncultured Candidatus Saccharibacteria bacterium | reverse complement strand
CCAGTATCGTACGCTCCGTCTTGTAGTTAATCACAACGGATAGATTCGTGTCATGATCCGGATCGATAACAATGTGTGAAGTATCCACATTGTTTTTTGCAAAAATATCGAGCGCTGCGCGACCCTCGCTGTCGTCTCCAAGGATGGTATAAATTCCCGCGTTGCACCCAAGACGCGCCATTCCGATGGCATGATTCGCGGCATTACCCACACCCGAAACCGCCACTTTCTTTTCCACCGCTATTTTTTCTCCGAAATCCAAACAAAGCTTGCATTTCGTTCCATCAATGTCACACTGCAAGCTTGCATCATGCATTTGCAGAAAAATATCTTCCGTCGTATCTCCAATAGCTAAAACATCCATACCTGTCAGTATATCGCAGAAGTGCCTGCGGAACCAAACAAGTCAATTTTTTCTTCAATCACTTTTTGCATCGCATCCCTTGCGGGACCCAATATGTTTCGCGGGTCATACGAATCACGTGTATGCTTAAAATACTCGCCTGCGGCTTCTTCGAACGCGATCCGCACTTCCGTATCCACATTCACTTTACTCACATGCCCCTTGCATGCCCGTTGCAAATGCTCGCTCGAGATTCCGGACGCGCCGTGTAATACTAACGGTATCTTGGAAACAACTCGCTGAATTTCCTCTAAAAGCTCAAACCGAATATATTCTTGACCTGAGAACGCTCCGTGTATCGTTCCGACCGAAACTGCAAGGCTGTCGATATTCGTTCGCTCGACAAATTCTTGAGCCTGTTTCGGATCGGTAAGAAAGGAATCCGGTGTTACACTCCCATTCAAATCTTTAATACCTTCCTTGCCCACGATTGCCCCCAATTCCGCTTCCACCCATACCCCGCGTGCATGTGCATACGCGACTACTTCGGCAGTTTGATTAATGTTATCCCGAAACAACAATGTGGAGTTATCAATCATGACCGATGTGTACCCCGCTTCAATGCATCGTTTCACGGTAACCATATTCTTTCCATGATCGAGGTGTAAGATGACTGGTATACTACTCTCCTTTGCCGCCAATTGAACTATCTTGGCGATCATGGTAAGTCCCGCATACTCAATTGCACCTTCGGACGTTTGCACGATCACTGGGGACTTTTTCGCCTCCGCGGCGCGCACGATCGCCTGGGTAATCTCCATGTTCGAAGTGTTAAACGCCCCAATGGCATAATCCGCACGCATTGCATCGGCAAGAATCTGATTTGCCTTAAACAACATAAGCTTCCGCAACACGCGTTACAATATCAACAAAATCACGCGGATGCGTAGAAGCTCCTCCTACAAGTACTCCATCCGCCCCCGGACCCGCAATGTACTCCCTCACGTTATCCCCCTGCACACTGCCTCCATATATCAGGTGCACTCGATCGGCAAGTTCAATATCAAATCGAGCCGCAATTCGCTTGCGTATAAATAAGAGTACTTCGTACACCTCATTCGGTTCCGGCAATACGCCCGATCCGATTGCCCAAATTGGCTCATACGCGATAACCGATTTCAGTAGGGAAACGCGATCCAAGCGAGCGAGTAATACATCAAGCTGATTTGAGATTACGGAAATAGCACTATCATCATCCCGTTGCTCCTTCGTTTCTCCGATGCAAATAATTGGTCGTATACCGTGGGAAAGAAGTAACGATGCTTTTTGTGCGATACGAACATCATCGTCTCCATGCTCGCGACGCACTTCCGAATGACCCAAAATGCACCATGTAATAAAATCACGCAACGATCCTACAGCCACGCTTCCCGTATACGCACCCTTCTCTTCATGATGCACGTTTTGAGCACCAATCGCGATAGGCGTTCCTTTCATTCCTTCATACACTGCTGAAAGCGACGGGTACGAAGGGCACACGACAACTTCGACAGGATATGCTTTTCCGTGCATCAATTTTTTCATGGCACTGAGCACTTCAACGGCAGCTTTATGTGAAAGCTCCATCTTCCAATTTCCAACAACCAGAGGTATTTTATCCATCCATTTCAGTGTATGGTATACTGTCGATATGAACAATGCCCCACCGTACCTTTCCGTAGTCATCCCCGCGTATAACGAAGAGAAGCGGTTGCCCCATACGTTGCGAGCAGTTGTCGAATTTTTGAAAAAACAACAGTATACATGGGAAATAGCGGTAGTCAATGACGGATCAAACGACAATACAGCAAACGTCGTACGCGGCTTCACCGTCGAAGATGTAAGAATACGCATGTTGTCCTATGGAAAAAACAGAGGGAAGGGGTATGCGGTACGATACGGCATGACGCATGTAAGCGGTGAGCTTCGCGTATTCATGGATGCGGACAACTCAACGAGCATCGATCATGTTGAACAATTCTTTCCGCTGGTCACGCAAGGATTCGATATTGTCATCGGATCACGCGACGTAGAGGGAGCAAATATATCGGTTCATCAACCGAAATGGAAAGAGCTCTTGGG
>CAZSWB010000133.1:0-2500 GCA_964610675.1 uncultured Candidatus Saccharibacteria bacterium | reverse complement strand
AATACTTAACACCAAACGAAGTCTTTACCCGTAAGGTGGTGCGTTAGATTGTGGGATTGAGGTCCGCAGATTCTTCTTTGCCATGAAGATACTGCACTTTGAACACTTTTTACTCAGAAAATCTATGCGATTCTGGTGCCCGGGGTGGGACTCGAACCCACAAGCCATTGCTGGCAGTGGCTTTTAAGGCCACAGCGTTTGCCATTTCGCCACCCGGGCAATAAATATTTTCTGAGGCCATGGCCGGAATCGAACCGGCGTATAAGGGATTTGCAGTCCCTCGCCTTGCCACTTGGCTACATGGCCACTTTGAACGCGGCTTCCATCACGTTTAGCGTGATAGCCGTATACATTTCATACCAAACAAACGTTCTCTTGTATAGCGAAAGCCCCGTAATCGTACGTGATATTGCGGGGCTTTCTTTCTATTATTCTGCTGGTTTTTCTTGAGCTTCTTGTGTCGATTCTTCAGAAGCCGCTTCTGCCTTTTCTTCTGCTTTCTTTGCTTTTCTCTCTTCTTCCCGAGTCTTATCTTCTGCTCGCTTTACCGCTTCTTCTGCAAGTCGTTTTTTGTCGGATTCTTCCTGTACGTGACGTTGCATTGAGAGGGCGTCTTCCTTTACGCGGCGACGGCCTTCTTGCCGTAAGTAGTAGAGTTTTGATTTTCTAACTTTTTGGCGCTTTACGATTTCAATGGTTGTAATAAGGGGGCTATACAGCGGGAACACGCGCTCAACGGCAAACTTCCCTGTTTCCCTGCGAACGGTGAATGACTTGGAAGGGCCGCTTCCGTGAATCGCAATTACGGTGCCTTCGAATGCCTGAATGCGGGATTTCTCACCTTCTACAACTTTTGTTCCAACACGAACAATGTCGCCCGATCGAAGAATCGGCCGATCAATTCCCTCTATTTGCTTCAGTTCGAATGTTCTTAACAGGTCCATAGGATACGGGTAATTCTACGTACCCTATGGGAAAAGTCAACTGAAGTTTGCTTAGGACTCGATTTGGATGAGAATCGTACGTGTGCCGAATGCGAGGGCAGCTTCTACGGATGGCATCCAAATATCGATTATCGGCACTTCGTCATATCGACTGTTCATCCTGTCTTCTACGGTAAACACTTCATTTCCAATGCGTATGTTTGTATGCATGGGAAGGAAATTCGTGGCTACAATGCCGTAGCGTACGGTGGAACCGCTTGCGGTAGTAAAAGGCGAAGCATCCGTTTGCGCTATCGTGGAAGAGTAAGCCGATGCGGTTACTTCCATGTAGGTTCCCACTTCAAACCTAGCAGTCGGTTGTTGTATCCGGTTTGCAAATGCAAGCGCAGGATTAGGATACGCGGTTACGGCCAGGATGGTTCCGATGAGCAGCGTACCAATATTACGAACAATATATGTGTTTATATTTGCTTTTTGTTTCCGCATTGTTTGTGTTTATGATAGCACAAATATTGTTCTAGGTCAAAAGCAAAACCCCCGCGCTGAGCGGGGGCTTGCGTTCGAAAAATCGTTTACAAGAGAACTTCAACTCGCACTTGTCCAAGACCACCTTTCATTCCGATTGCCTCTTTCGTTCCAATCGTAAGGTCGGCTACTCGGTTTCCGTATTTTGCTTTATAGAATCCTCCGGTATCGGTAATGCGTACAATAGCAGATTTACCGTTTGCGAGATTCGTTACCCGCGCATGGTATCCGACAAGATGTTTCTTATCGGCACCGATTGCCATCGTAAGAGCGTTATCATCAAGTACCTGTCCATTTGCCATCACGAATAACGGGTTACATCCGAGACATCCAGCTTTACTGTAGTAGCTCGCGGTACCTTCCATTACAAGCGATTCTCCTGTGAGAACACGTGCTTTGGGTGATGTTGGAGCTGCTTTTGGAGTTGATATGTGAGTAACGGGAGATGCATATGCAACAACTGTGCCAGATAGGTATGAATGAGATGTTACATTTTCTTTCGGGAAAAACACACGAGGTGTTATTTCAGGCGGTAGTTCAAATGCTAACGCTTGTACTGGCAGCACAAGGGCTGTAATAACAAGTGAAGTAATGGTGTTTGTGAGGTGTTTGTGTCTCAAGATTGTAATGAAATTCATACAATATCTTAGAGAATGAACGCCTCGTTACTGAGGGATTGCCATTTTTTGGGCAACTAAAAAGCCTGATAGAATGAGATCTATCAGGCGAAACGGATCAATATAGCATACCTGCAGGAAAAGTCAAGTACTATATCGTGATATTCGTCCATAAACGCTTAAAATGCCTTTATTAGGGCATTTTAAGGCTATTTAGCTGTATTTAGGGAGTTATGTCTCTTGCTTTGGTATCTTGTCGATTTTCGCTGCGAGTATGAAGTCATTATCAAACAAACCCTGTATTTTGAACGTCCAAAGATCAATAACAACGTGTGTGTAGTGGATTTGTATGTCCGGATGATGCCCTTCTGCTTCTGCGATACGAGCTATCTGGTTTATGAAATCAATCGCATC
>CAZSWB010000132.1:0-2542 GCA_964610675.1 uncultured Candidatus Saccharibacteria bacterium | reverse complement strand
TGATCGGTCAGAATCTGTAGGGAAGGCACGCGGAGTTTCGCGCTCAGGCGGATTTTGAAGTAAATGTGCGTGCGGAAAGAGAAATAAAAAAGATTCTCCACCAGCAAGATAAACAAGATGCGCTTCTTATGGAATTATTGCGCAGGATCGACGAGCGGTAAGTAGAAGGCTATTGCTGTGGCGGGTTCAGTACAGCGTCAATAGCGGCAGATAGCGCATCGATGGAGAATTGCCCGTTATATTCTCGATTGTTCATGAAGATGGTTGGTGTTCCCTGTACTCCGAGAACATTTCCGTCTGTCATGTCGCGCTGCACGATGTCTTTGTGTGCGTTCGAATCAAGCGCTTCTCTGAACGCATCCATATTAAGCTCGAGTTCTTCCGCGTAGCTCATCAGGTTATCCGTCGCAAGTCTCGCTTGGTTTTCAAACAGCTTGTCGTGGTATTCCCAAAACTTTCCTTGCTTGCCCGCTTCCGTTGCCGCTACGGATGACGCAAACGCGTGTTCGTGTTGAGAAAGCGGGAAGTGGCGAAATACGAATCTGACAGACTGCTCGCGATATTTTTCCTTGACTGCTTTGAGGATCGGGTGAAGACTACCACATGAAGGACACTGAAAATCTTCGAATGCAACAACGGTCACCGTCGCATCGTCCGGCCCGAGTGTTGCGGAGTCTTCTCGCACAAGGCGATCTGTTAGTGAATCCGGAATCAGTCTTCCTTCCGGATCCGGTGTGTTTCGACTTGAAAAATATGCTCCGCCTCCGATGACGAGTACCGTTGCCACAAGTATGCCGATTACGAATTTTGCGTCAGCTGTGAGTGCCATATGATGATTGTTTCTTATCATCCAATATTAACAATATTGTGATGATGGATGCAAGTAGAACCAAAAGCGCGCTTGCGACGCACCAAGAACACCACGCTTCAATGACGAATGCTTCTACATATGTTAAAAACGCGGATACGGCAAACCCGGACCCTACCAGGAAAACAAGCAGAGGTAGCACTTTTTTCTTTGTGGTATCCGACCAGAGCGCGCCTAGTACTCCGAGTACGAGGTAAAATGCGATGCCGTACGCGGGAGTGGGTATGCCGAGGAACGAGGAATATTTACTCAATTGAGCCGTTTGACACCCTCCTCCGCTCAAACACGGAATTGGCTCGGGTGATACGTAGCTGATGAGCAGGTATCCCGAAATGAGCAACCCGAGAAAAGAAATGCCTACAAGCCCTTTATGCATTTCGTTAGTATATAGTACGATATATTCCATGGCAAAGATCGCTATTATAGGAATGGGTAATTTTGGTTCTGCGGTGCAGCACTTGCTTTCCTCTGTGCATGCGCAAGACCTATCGATGTGGGATAATGATACGACAAAAGTTCCCGACCAAGCGTCGCTTAAGGAAACGTTGCGCGGCGCCTCGATTGTGTTTCTCTGCGTTTCCTCCTGGTCGTTGCGGGAAGCGGCGCTTGCAACCGTACCCCATATGCAGGACGATGCGATTGTCGTATGCCCCACGAAAGGAATTGAGCAAGAATCTCTGCTCACGTCTGACGAACTGTTGCAAGAAATCTATTCGGATCGAGCGAGCGTGACATTGCTTCATGGTCCGATGCTTGCGGCCGAAATATTGCAAAACCTTCCTGCATTTTCCGTACTGGCCGCTCCGTCGCAAGAAGTATTTAATCGTGTACGGACAGTATTTGCCGGAAGTAACTTGCATCTGGAATATTCGAATGATGTGCACGGAGTTGCGCTCGCGGGTGTATTGAAAAATATCTATTCCATCGGGCTCGGCGTGACCTCGGCGCTCGATCTCGGGAGCAATTTTCGCGGATGGTATGTACGGAAAGCGATTTCGGAAATGCAGCATATTATTACCGGGCTTGGGGGAAACTCAGAGACCGCATTTACCGATGCGGGTATTGCTGACATGATTGCAACGGGATTTTCGCCGTACTCAAGAAATTGCAAAGTGGGACATGAGATAGTGCAATCGGGGGAATGCGTAACCGTAAGCGAAGGAGCCGAGTCGCTTCCTCAAATGGTTGGAATACTGGAACGGGAGTCTCTGGATGCACCCATTGTATCCGTGATTGCAAAGATCGTATCCGGTACGGCGCCTGCGCAAGCGATTGACACGATTATTCGACCTCCTGTATAGTACGTCCATGTCAAAACCACGAACAATGGAACAAAGACGGCGCCAGAGACGGAAGACGAAACTTGCGAAACTTCACAAGCAGTTTACGGTTGCGAAAACTCAAGATGTGAGAGAGCGCATTATTCTCAAAGCGGAAGCTACTTCTCCTACTGTGGTGAAGAGCGAGTTTCTTGCCCGCTGGTCATAAGGGCTCGTCGCATTTCTTGCTTGCATGCTTTTGAGCATGTGGCGGGATTTTTTTGGAGACACCGTTTACAGAGTATGCATAACGCAGAGCAGTGCTCGCACGCTTGTCGCTTATCGCCCGGGTTGCCGCACGACGCACAGAGGGAATATCGTTTTGAAGGTTGCAGGGCAGTATCAACTGCCGATC
>CAZSWB010000131.1:0-2554 GCA_964610675.1 uncultured Candidatus Saccharibacteria bacterium | reverse complement strand
TGCGATTGATGAATTTTGCATCACATCTGACGAACTTGGATCAATGAGAGACGTTGAACTTAGTCCACTCCTCTACCACACAAATATTTTTTCAGAAATAAAACCATTAGACGTCGCACGCGTATCACGACTACTCATCGCGCAAGGACACGAGATACAAAGTTGAACGCGATACATATAAATATTATTTATTGAAAATATTTTTTTGCAGTCGCACGAAGTACGTTCGCTATATTATATTTTTTGTAAATTCGGCACAAAGGAATTTCTTGTTTTGAAAAATGATTTGATTCAAATTTTTATCATCGCTCCCTTCCGGATATCTTACGTCAAACATTACACACACCCAAATCACTTTCTAAGTTCTCGCCGACTTCCCATTGACATTGCTGGCTTGTGCATGCTATACAACCTATATCAGATTCCGTGGCTTGGCCGCGGAATTCTTATAAATACAACTTAATCATTAGCACAACATTCACATATTATGAGCAGCGACACTCCATCTTTCATATTGGCAATCGATCAAATCGTAGCAGAAAAAGGTATTAGTAAAGAAAAGGTTCTTGATACTATCGAACAAGCGCTGGCCGTTGCATACCGCAAAGATTTGGGACAACGCGGACAAGACATTCGTGCGGAATTCAACGAACAAAATGGAAGCGCGCGTATATTCAAAGTTATGACGGTGGTTGCCGATGAAGAACTTGAAAATCCTGCGGCGCAGATTTCTCTTTCGGATGCAACGAAGAATGATTCGACCGTAGAAGTCGGAAAAGAAATCGTTGAAGAAGTCACTCCTCAAGACCCTCATTATGGTCGTGTTGCGGCTCAAACAGCGAAGCAAGTTATCATCCAAAGAATTCGAGAAGCGGAGCGAGAAGCTATCTTTGATGAATTTCAAGATAAAGAAGGGGAGATCATCTCCGGAATTGTACAGCGCATTGAAGGCGAAACAGTCTTTATCGATATTGGAAGAACTACCGGCGTCCTTTTTCCTAATGAACAGATCCGTGGTGAGCATTACCGTCTGAATCAGCGTGTGCGCGTGTATGTAGTTAAAGTCGTGCTTTCAAGTCGCGGCCCTGAAATTTTACTCTCAAGAAGCCATCCCGGAATGATCAGGCGGCTGTTTGAAATGGAAGTTCCCGAAGTGTTTGCGGGTACCGTGGAAATAAAGGGAATCGCACGTGAGGCTGGAGAGCGTTCTAAAGTTGCTGTCATCGCAACTGAGGAAGGCGTTGATCCCGTAGGAGCATGTATTGGTCAACGAGGCACGCGAATTCAAACGATCATCGCGGAACTTTCCGGTGAGAAAATCGACGTCATCCAGTGGGATGAAGATATTGCACGGTACATTGGACATGCGCTTTCCCCCGCACGCATTATGGCTGTAGACATTTTTGAAGATAAGAAACGTGTCCTTGCACATGTAGAGGAAGACCAGCTAAGCCTCGCTATCGGCAAGCGCGGTCAAAACGTACGCCTTGCCGCGAAACTCACGGGCTGGAGAATAGATATTGTGAAAGCCGGCGAAGAAGCTGCTGTGGAAATTGACGATGAGACTCCTGTTGTAACAGGGGATGAAAAAAAGCCCGAAGAGGGTTTGGAAGTACCACCTACAACAGAAGAAAAAACCGAGTAAGCGCTATGGATATTACCATTACTCCAAAACAAGAACGGTCTGAACTGGAAATGTCTGTCATGGTACCGGCAGTGGATTTTAACCCCTTTATTCAGCGTGCTTCGCAAAAACTCTCTGAAAGCGTAAGTATAAAAGGATTTCGTCCGGGTAAAGCTCCGCAAGAGTTAGTCATTGAGCACATCGGACTGGATCGAATTCTTCACGAAGCGCTGGATCAGGCGGTACCCTACTTTTTTGCTAAAGCAGCAGTTGAAAAGAATATGGAAGTTGTAAGCCGTCCTTCAATATCAGTGGAGGAAATCGGACTCGATGTTCCCTTTCGATTCACTGCAATCGTAGAAGTTGTTCCTGAAATTACGTTAGCGGATCCGAAAACATTGGCTGTTACAAAGCGTGAAGTTTCAGCGACGGATGAGCAAGTAGACCAAGAATTAAAACATATCGCGAAAATACGCAGCACCCTTGCGACAGTTGATCGAGAAGCAAAAACATCTGATATTGTTACAATTGATTTTCAAGTGAAAATTGATGGAAATGTAATTGAAGGAGGAGAAAGTAAAAACCATCCGGTTCCGATCGGTGAAGGACGATTCGTACCCGGATTCGAAGAAGGTCTCATTGGAGCCAAGGCAGGGGAAGACAAAACATTTGCCGTGCAGTTTCCGGAGGACTACACAAAAAAAGATTTACAAAACAAAAAGGCGGAAGTTTCCGCGCATATCCATTCCGTTCAGGAACGGATTATACCCGAGATGAATGATGAGTTTGCTAAAAGCCTCGGAAGCTTTACGGATATGAAACACGTAAAAGAAGAGTTGAAGAAAAACTTTCAAGTCGAACTGGAAGCCAAAGAACAAGAACGCTACCTAGGAGAACTTGCTGAAACGTTTATGAATAAATCCACGTTTG
>CAZSWB010000130.1:0-2561 GCA_964610675.1 uncultured Candidatus Saccharibacteria bacterium | reverse complement strand
GTACTGTATTGTATTTCGTTTGTAAAGAATGTGCGCACAACAAAAAACCTGGGAAAACCCAGGTTCTTTTGTTACTTACTACAATCGATTACATTCGATCGCGCTTGTAATGTTCTCGACAGTATACCGGTCGCCCTTCTGAGGGTTGGAAGGGAACTTGTGTCGGCTGTCCGCATGTTGCGCAAACTGCGTCAAACATTGGACGATCACCGCCGCCGAAAGATCCTCGTGATCCTCCGTCTTGCCCTTTCATCTCGCGAAAGCAGTTATTGCAATACACTGGTCGATCGCCTGAAGGCTGAAACGGAACTTGCGTTTCGTTTCCGCATTTGGAACAGGTCGCGTCAAACATTGGACGATCTGAGTTAAATGAATTCATATTAAAAGTCACCGCCTTTCGTTATCAAATTTCGAGGTCATAACGCTTAATTCTTGACGCTCGATATCTTCGATAACGAATGCTTCTTACGTCGCGCTTGAATCGTCTGTTCCCTCGTGCATTTATAATTACATAGAATTGAAATAAACGCAAGTAATTGTCTTGTTTTATACAAGGTAAGGGTAAACCCCCCTGAGGCGCCTAATCAAACTTTTACGTTATGAACTCAAGATAGTTATCGGGATGAACGACAAGTACTTCGGCATTCTGGTACGTTTTTAGAAAAAGATTGGCACCCCGAGCCCTGGAATCAGGCTTCCACTTAAACTCATACCCGTGTAACGTTCCATCCCTGTCTTCCACCCAGTCGATTTCCTTCTGGTCATACGTGCGCCAAAAATAGTTATTGGCAAACATCCTGGTGTAATGCTGTTTCTTTATTCGTTCCATTACCAACCAATTCTCCCACAAAGCTCCGACATCCGTCCGTAACGTAGTGTCGGGCGCATTAAAATTCGATATCAAAGCATTGCGTACGCCATTGTCAAAAAAATAATAGCGGGACGTACGCGTAATTTCACTGCGCAAATTGCGAGAGAAACCGCGAACGCTTTTGATGACAAACGACTGCTCCAGCAAATCAAGATACCGGGCCACTGTTTGCGGTCCCATTTGCAAAGCGTTCGCCAGCTCGTGATGAGACACTTCCTGTCCCACTTGCAACGCTAGCATTTGCAGCAAAGAGCGGATTTTTGCCGAATTACGCACACTATCCAGTTCTAAAATGTCCCGGTAGAGATAGTTGCTGACTAGTTCAGTCAAATACTCCCGTTTGGCATCGGCAGTTTTTAGTTGCAAAACTTGTGGATAACCGCCAAATATCAACAAATCTTCAAACCGTTCCGTTAGCCCCAAATACCCAAAATGATTCTTAACTTCAATCGCCCACAGCGGATACAGCCAAATTGTCCACTTGCGACCGACCAAAGGTTCCCCTACCTGCTTGGCCAAATCAAACGTAGCCGAACCGCTAGCGATAACCTTAATACCGGGAATATTATCGACGATTATCTTTAAATTCATCCCTATATTTGGTATCGCTTGCGCTTCGTCTATAATGAGTACGGTGGCATCCCCAATAACTTCTTTGAGTTTATGAATGCTTTGCGTGGACAGCTGACGCTGTGTTTCAATGATCTCCCCCTCAAGCCACAGAATTTTTTCCTGGGTGAGATTATCTTGTATTCGACGCAAGAGAGTGGTTTTACCGCTGCGGCGCGGACCGTAAACCACTACCACCTTATTCGGCTCCAGATGCTCCAAAACCAGCTTTTCGGCTGCTCTTGGTATGATATTTTCATTAATATTAATCATGTATAGTTAATATTAGCATAAATATTAATAATACACAATACAATTTAAGCTTAAAACCCACCCGTACGAAATCAGAGAGCTTCTCGTACCCTCCTACCTCTCCCCATTCACCGCGGTGGCCTGTGGAAATTTGTCTGCCGATTGGTAGTTTGACACAAAGTTTTCTTCACGAATCACTTTGCCCGCCTTTGTCACGATCTGCGCAACAGCTGCCGTAAGGGAGCCGTCCGGCCGTTTCTGTGTTGTGAACGGACCATTGATTTTCACCACTCGCCCATCGTTTGTACCCCATACTTCAAACCGTACTTTCGTACCCACTACTGAAGTCTTCAGATATACAGGGGTTTTCATATCATTTTTGAATCGAAAATCCGGTGCATGTTCATATACGCTCGCATCGTATCCCGGCGCTCCGTAATACGTGACGGGGTACGAATGATTCTTACGCGCCGTAACATCGAGCCCCGCCTGCATAGCGGCTCGAAAAACGGTCGTTGAAACCTGGCAAATTCCGCCGCCGTATTCCGGAGTTGTTACGTTTTCCTTTATGACAAGTTCCGGCAAATACCCGTTCGCTTTATCTACCGCACCTAAGTATTTATTGAAAGAAAATTCTTCTCCCGGCATGACAACCAATCCGTGAAAACGATTCGTACTGACGACAATGTTATGCACACGATTTCTCGGACTCCCTGCGAAACTCGTTTCTCCAACCGTGAGCAAATCGGGAAACTTCATTTTTTCAAAATCGGATGCGGAAAACACCGATGGACGATACGGCTTCATGTGCACTTGCACGGAAGATTTC
>CAZSWB010000129.1:0-2603 GCA_964610675.1 uncultured Candidatus Saccharibacteria bacterium | reverse complement strand
ATTTTTTCAAAATCGGATGCGGAAAACACCGATGGACGATACGGCTTCATGTGCTCTTGCACGGAAGATTTCCCTTGTACAAGCGCGCTTCGCAACGCGAGCGATGTCTTTATTCCATCAACAATGCTCCCCTTGGTTCCGCCCTTCACCAAATGCGTCTTCCCCTGCTCGCGAACAAACCTGCTTTGCTCTCCGGTATCGTTCACTTTCGGAGAGATATGTATATTCAGGTACGAGTAAATTGCTCCCGGATTTAGCCGCAACAAAACGGAACCGTCGTCTGCAGTTCGAGTTCGATACAGCGATTTTGATTCTTGGGCAGTAAGTTTCCACGTTTTGCCACCATGTACGAATTGTATGAGCGTTGATCCAAGTGACGCCGCTTTGTCGCTTGCAATACGTACTTCGCTTACGAGCGGATCAGCAGCGCGCACGCTATTGAATGGAATTGCAAACGCAAACAATGCTATGAGGGAAATTAATATCTTATTTCGTGCAATCAACATCATATTTATTGGGGTTAGAATATGTTCTTGTGAATAAAAGTTCTACGATTTTTGATGCGGGAGAGGTAATGGATTCCCATATTCCCTTCTTCGGTTCGACCGCGACTTCTTTTTCCAGAGAATCAACTGCAATATCGTCGCCCGGCGTACCGTATCCCAAAATCGTAATCTCCAAGTCTTGCCTCCCGAATTCCAACGCTTCACTCGTAGAAGGAAACCAAATATCGAGGTAATACCCATCATACCGAGCATTCATCCGATCTTCAACGATATATTTTTTATCGTCAATCGAAATAATTGTACCCAACGGAAGAAAGTTTGCCGCAACTGTCCCCGGCCGCACCACGGTTCCCGCTGCGGTAACACATGGCGAGGCATCCGTTTGATACGGGGAGGATGCGTATGCGCTTGAAATAACTTTCAAGACAGTCCCCTCTTTCGGACGAATGGGGACCATGCGACGTATGCCCAGATAGTTTGACAGCGTATCCCACCAACTTATGTCACGCGAATTTGCTAGAGCCTCAATCTCAAGATGAGAGACGGAAAGTGCTTGCGCGCCATGTGCATAATGCGCAAAAAAGAAACAACATAAGAGAAAAAGTACGGTACGGTTCATACGCCTCATGGTACACTTAAAGCCATGGCTGGAGAAATATCGCACATTATATACGCAGCACGATTGTTAACGCACCTTAAAGGTAAGGTTTCTCATCCTTCGTATTGGATCGGCGCATCGTTTCCGAATATATACCGCACACGCCATGCCAGCCGCTTTCCGACACACTCACAATCAGTAAGCCTTTCCACCCTTATCGCCCAAAATGACTTTATAACGGGTATGCGCACGCATAGCTGGATAGATGACACGCGTAATAAATATTTCCGGGAACGAGCGGTATATGCACAGCTTCCCTGGCACCCGCTTCTCCCGTTTGCATTTGAACTCTATGAAGATGAGCTCCTCTACCCCGAATATGATGACTGGGATATTATCATTCGCGTTCTTTCTACGATTGATCCTGACGAAGAACATGTTATCCACAACCGTCCCCACATTCGAGCATGGCACTCCCTCCTGCAAGAGTACTTTCGATCCGCACCAACCGATAAAACGAGAATGCGCTACATGAAAAGCCTTCACATCCCCTCTCCAGTAGCCAAAGAAATAAATGATATTGTTGCGGACTTGCGCAAAAATCCCACATCTAAAAAAATACTTACAGAGTACTTACGAACAATCGAACACATTCTCATGTAAAAAATTCTCCCCGCTTCTAAACGGGGAGAATTATTCTATCGATATTCGACTATTTCTTTTTCCTCTTCTTTGAGGTGGTCTTTCTCTTTGTTGTTTTCTTAGCCGCTTTTCTTTTCGCTGGCTTTCGCTTTGTTGTTTTCTTTACTGCTCGCTTAGCAGGTTTTCGCTTTGCAGCTTTTCGAGCTGGTTTCTTTTTCTTAGCTGGCATGGATACCACCTCCTTTCCCAAGTGCAAGATTTTTTTCTGAACAAAATGTAACCACAGGATATGTTATCCCGTGTTGAACTGTTTCCCCTCCATTAAACATTTCATTCATATCGCTACAAAAAGTATATCACAAATTTTTCTTCATGTGCAGTGCAAATCCAATACTACTTGTAACAAAAGAAATGCAACCAATAAAAATAATTGCAAGAATAAAAAAAATAAAAGAGATATCAATAAAAAACATCATTGCAACAGTTGCACCCACAACAAAATCTATTTGATCAAACGGAATCCATAACTCCCCGGGTTTGATACGTAGCCTTCTTTTAAAAAAACTTTTCACACTATCACCTATAAGTGCACCGAGTCCCGTTGCAATACTGAACATAAGTGCGGCAGTGTATGAATTATACGGCGTCATAGATAAAAAATACGAAAGTACTATTCCCGTAGCTGTAGCAGACACTACTCCAACCACAACTCCACGCACCGTTTTATTGTCCCCCAAGAGACGCACACCTCGCATAGAATACCCAAAATCCATTGGTTTATTAAGCGATAACAAGATACCTAGTTTATCTGCAAATATTGGCGCGCTGTTCGCAACCATCGCAGGTGCATACAGGAT
>CAZSWB010000128.1:0-2705 GCA_964610675.1 uncultured Candidatus Saccharibacteria bacterium | reverse complement strand
CGGTAGTTTAGTTGCGCAGATTAACTACTGCCCTCTAACGCCGTAGGGTTATAATCGTGCGCTTGTAACACCGTCGGCGATTACAATGAAAGCGCATTCAAATCTTGAATCATTCATAAATGTATTCCCGAAAGAGATCTGTACGCTTTTAACACATTTAGAAACCATACGTAAAGCGTTATGCCAATTAGATATATGCGAGTTAAACACCGGTTTCTGCCATGGCGATATAAACCCCACTAACTTCCGCATTTGTCCCGCAGGCAATCCGTTTGCCTTAGATTTTGATTGCTGCGGCTACGGGCTTCGAGCGTTTGATATTTCTGGCTTACTCTGGTCAATCACCATCGCTGGTAGCGGGGTGCTCCTATGGAACTCGTTTTGCTCTGGGTACCACGAAACTCTATATTTGCCGGCGCGGGAGGTCGCTGCCGTCAACACATTCGCCCACCTTTGGGGCTTCTGGGCGTTTAATCTCAGAATGGAATCCTCGCCCATTTATGGCACGAGGATTTATGATTCACTTTTCTTTAAACGTTGGTATAGGCACTATTATCATCTTCCAAAGATTCACAAGTGATGCAGCGCTTAAATAATGTATTGGCGAACGAACTACTTTTCAGTAGCTATCCGCTGCGAAACGTTCCGATGACAGGCTACGGCGAGCTTTCAAGACGCCCCCGCTCATCAATTTACGGAGGAACCGCCGGCCAAGGAGGATTGTATCTTGCGTATGATATGGCTACGAAGGCGGAGATAAAACCGGGCGACACGGTGCTCGATCTAGCATGCGGCACTGGAACGACATCACAGTTTTTATCTGAAACATTTGGCACACTAGTATACGCAGTTGACCAATCAATTCCAACCAGCGCATGGCGCCGAAGCTTAGAACGCGTTAAACAAGGAATCGTTTTCCCGGTAAAAGCCGACTGTCGGCAGCTTCCTTTTGAGGAACGTTATTTCGATGCAATTTTCTGCATGAATGCCTTTTTCTATTTTGGAACTGATAACTTATATCCATCGTACATTTTTCGTTTTCTTAAGCCAGGGGGGCGTCTTGTTATTGGCGGACGATGCTTTTTACATGAACCAGATTCAGCAACTGCCAAAGAAGTCCTTTTAGGACGCGAGTTCGGAGTTCATTATGCTATCCACACACCCGATTGGTGGAAACATCATATAATTTCGCACTCTTCATTCGAGATGGTTGAATCAATACCACATGTGTATGGTCGCGAGTTTTGGGAGGATAGGGTTCTTTACGCAAGAGAAGAAATACTTGCTGGAACGTTGAGTGATCAGGACCTGAAGTCAGCAGTCGCAATTCTACGGATGCTTGCGGCTGATCAACAAAACTTAAGTTCGCACTTTATTCTTACGGCAACAAGGCCTGACTCCGCCAGTGCCGCAGCGCGATGAGCAAGTCCACATCCACAAAAATTGTTGCAAATCAGTTTTTCGTTTGTTTACTAAACATCACTGCGTTTCGCATATCCACTTTCAGGTAATCCATACAAAGTAAATTCCTAATATCACATGAAGAAAATTATTGTGCTCCAAGCTATCATCATTGCCGCACTATCATTTGTATGTTTTACGCTCATAAAAAACTCTCGCAGTGCTGAAACAAGACAGTTCGTCAACCCGCAAACCGCAGTTGATCAACAGAGAAAGGACGTACCGCAGACTAACGAAGACAAATCACCAGTTCGCAACGAGGAGGCTAAGGACAATAGCGCCGCAACGGCAAGCAAACCGAAGTCTACAGATACGTCAAACATTGTATCGGTTCGTATTAGTGATGTCATAAACGAAAATCCTGAGTATGCCGAACTATACAATAAAGAGGTTCGTTGGCGTATTTTACGCGAGTATGGACCTTCGATAATGAGCCTAGGCTTAACAAAGGAGCAGTCTAATCATCTCAAGGAACTCCTGGTTACACAACGTCAGATTGAGAATGATACAACGGCGATTGCTCGGCAATCGGGTGTAAACTCTGGGAGCACCCTTCATCAAGCAGCAGTTAACAAAACTACCCAAGAAGTCAGAAACGAGATCATTGAGTTGATTGGCGAAGAGAACTATAACGATCTACGGCAAGCTAATAGTATCAACAAATTTGAGGAACAAGTGAATGTACAAATCGGGCCCGCACTTTTGGATGCCGGGGTTCCTTTAGATGCCAATGTGAAGCGGGAAATTGCGAAAGTGTTCGCGACCACTAAAGGTTTGAGTTCAACCCAAGCGAACATTCCAGACCCTGTCACTGGGCTAAGTGAAGCCGATAACATTCTGTTAGAAAAGATCGCGCCGTTAGTAGATGACGAGCAACTTGCCGTTATACGCGAAGTTAGGCTCGTAAATCATCGCCGACAGAAGATTTTGGCGAAATATGTACCACCTGGAGCAACATGGACCTTAGTTCCTTAGTGAAGTGATACTTCTTCGAGAAACAACGATTTTACATGACCGCGAATCTCATGTCACCTCGTTATCGAAAGCTTCGTTGAGGACTACTGCACTGAGTTCCAACTAGCAACTCTCGGCCCAACACAGAATGTTTCGATAAGATCACTACATTGATCACGCCAAAAGAGGCTCCCCTCCAACCTATTTTTGTCGCTTGCCACGCCCGCTCAGGCTCAACGCTATTGCGCCATATCCTTAACTCTAACTCCAAGTTGTTTTGCGGACCCGAA
>CAZSWB010000127.1:0-2724 GCA_964610675.1 uncultured Candidatus Saccharibacteria bacterium | reverse complement strand
TTGAAGGACTGTCTGCCCAGAACCGTATATTCCTCCAGACTAACGAGCTGGTTATCCCAAGCAAGGATAGCAACTACCGAGGACTGATCGAAGAGCTTGAACGCAAAGAGAAGATCGCATCCACCCAGAACGCGGACTGGATGAACCGTTTGATTTACGGTGACAACCTCCTTGCTGTGCAAGCCTTGCTCGCGGGCGACGATGCAACGCCATCTCTTCGCGGTAAGGTGGATTTGATTTACATTGATCCACCATTCGATAGCAAAGCTGATTATCGTACCAAGATTGAGTTGCCAGGATTCAACATCGAGCAGAAGCCAACCGTCATCGAACAATTTGCCTACGCCGACACTTGGAGTGCGCAACTCGGTGGTGAACAAGTGCGTGGAACTCTCGCCTACTTGCGCTACATGTATCCGCGCCTCGTGCTGATGCGCGAGCTCCTATCCGAAAAAGGCAGTCTATACGTTCACATCGACTGGCACATCGGACACTACATGAAAATTATTTTGGATGATATTTTTGGAAAGGAGAATTTTAGGAATGAGATAATTTGGAAACGAACGACTTCTCGCGGTGGTAGTAACTATTACAATCACATTCATGACAGTATTTTTTTCTACTCAAAAGATAGACCAGCATGGAACCAGCTATATACTCAATATCGAGATGATTACATTGATCAGATGTTTCGTGGAGTCGGTGAAAATGGAAAAAAATATCGTGAAAGCCCGCTGACCGCGCCAGGTATTTCTAATGGAGAGTCAGGTGTTGAGTGGAAAGGTTACAGTCCTTCTAGAACCGGTAAGGGAAGACATTGGGCTATCCCAGGATTCATTCGTGGCAAGCTCAGCGACATTGCTCAATCGAGCACGATTAAAGCCCTTGAAGAGTTGGACGCTATCGGCCGTATTTCATGGTCAAAAAATGGAGTCCCTAATTTCATTCAGTACATAGACGACATGCCCGGAGTTGAGCTTCAAAGTATTTGGACAGACATTGGAACATCATCGGAGTTCAGCTACGACACGGAAAAGCCCGGTCAACTGTTGGAACGAATAATCCAATCAAGCTCAAACCCAGATTCAGTCGTTTGTGATTTTTTCGGCGGTTCTGGTACAACTGCCGCGGTAGCAGAGAGACTCGGGCGACGCTGGGTGACATCCGATATTGGTAAGCCGGCGGCGATGGTGATGCGGAAGAGGATGATCGATCAGAGCGCGCAACCGTTCTTGTACCAGTCCATTGGCGACTATCAGCGCGAGGCTCTTTCGTCTACACATGGAACGAAGTACCGTATCGGTGATTTGGCACAGGTGGTACTTGGTTTATATGGGGCGATACCGCTTCCGGTGGAAGACAACCCAAACCGCAATCTTGGGCGCTTGTCGCGCAGTAAATCGCTGATCTTCGTGGATAGCCCGAACCGTGTGTGTGGCCTGAACACGCTCAAGAAGGCGCAAGAGCTTCGAGAGCGGCATATGGGCGGCTTTGAGAAGGTGGTGGTGCTGGCGTGGAACTTCGTGCCAGATATTGGGCAGATCATTGAGAGCTTGAATGACCCAATGCTCGAAGTGTTAGTAATCCCTCCAGACTTGCTGGATAAGCTTGCCTCTAAAACCGAGTTCAAGAAACTTTCCGCACAAGTTGCGGTTGACCCCGATGGCACGGTGCATACGCCGATTCGTTTTTCCTCGTTGCAATACCTTTCCATCAAGGCACCGAGCAGCGAAGTATCGGGAGACGAAGAAGAGATCTCCATCGAGCTTGATAACTATATGGTGCTATCGCCGGACGCGTTGCCGCTTGATGCCGTAAATAAGGAGAAGCTCCAAGAAGTTATCTCGCATGATCCCTTGGCGTTGATTGAATACTGGAGCGTTGACCCAGACTTTGATGGTGAAACGTTCCGTAGTGTGTGGCAGGACTATCGACAAAATCAAGAAAACGACAGTGATCCTTTGCGCGTAGTACGCAAAGCGAAGATCCGTGTTCCGAAAAAGGCTGGTACGCGGAGGATCTGCGTGAAGGCTGTGGATGTATTTGGTTGGGAAAGCGAAGTTATTCGTGAGATATAGCTTATGGACTTGGAGAAAATCAAACACCTCATTGCTCATAAAGAAGACGAGCATGTTGAGTTCAAAAAAGCTAAACAAAACTTTTCGTTTTTAGGTGAAGAGTCTTTTGCTAATCGCAATAAATGTGTTTTGGGTTATTGTGTTGGAATTGGGAATGAGGGTGGCGGTTATTTATTACTGGGTGTAAATGATGATGGAGTGATCGTTGGAACCTCAACACAGTTGCCAAGTGATGCTAAGAAACAAATCTTTGATCGAACGGAGCAGAAAATAGAAATATTTGAGATTTGGGAGGGTGACAATCGCGTCGTGGTCGTATCCATCCCGTCGCGTCCTACTGGAAAGCCATTGGAGTATGCGAACGTTCCACTGATGCGTATTGGTGAATCTTTGGAAAAGATGACTCCAGAAGAGCACAAACGCATTCTCCTCGAAGGTATTGATGATTTCTCCGCGCGACCATGCGTGGGGACAAGTATCGCCGACCTTGATCCTTTGGCGTTGGCAAGGTTGAAAGACTTGTACCAGAAGAAACACACCGACAACAAGACCATCGCGACGAAATCGGACGCGCAGTTTCTCGTTGAAGTGGGACTGACAAATAACAGTGTACCTACATACGCTGCGCTTATTTTGCTTGGTTCCG
>CAZSWB010000126.1:0-2740 GCA_964610675.1 uncultured Candidatus Saccharibacteria bacterium | reverse complement strand
CTGCTGGAGAAGCTGTGAGATAACAAATGGTTTGAAGAGCTCAAGTGCCATATGTTTTGGAAGACCACACTGATTGATATTAAGTTCTGGTCCCACCACGATCACTGATCGTCCTGAGTAGTCCACGCGCTTTCCAAGAAGGTTCTGTCGGAAAATACCTCGCTTACCCTTCAAGTTATCCGCCAATGACTTAAGCGCTCGTCTCTGTGCCAATGATGTGGCACCTGAAGCAGAACCGTGTCGAATCGAGTTGTCGATCAACGCATCCACTGCTTCTTGAAGAATTCGCTTTTCGTTTCGCAAGATAACATCAGGCGCAAAGATTTCTTTGAGCTTTTTGAGTCGGTTGTTTCGGTTGATCACGCGTCGGTAAAGGTCGTTTACATCTGACGTTGCGTATCGTCCTCCATCAAGCGGAACCATAGGGCGTAATGCTGGAGGGATAACAGGAATGTGAGTAAGGAACATCCATTCAGGTCGAACACCAGAGTTTACCATTGCAGAGATTGTACTGATACGCTTGTTGATCTTGCCGATTTCAAGTGCTGATGCTTTTTCTGCTTCAATATGGAGTGATGCAAGAAGTTTTGTCAGGTCGAGCTTTTTGAAAATATTAAAGATTGCTTCTGCTCCGATTCCTGCTTCAAACATCGTGCCGTATTTCATTCCAAAGTTATGGTACTCAACTTCGTCGAGTACTTTTCCTTCAGTAATGCTTTCAATATCTCGCTTGGTCGTCAAATACATTTCCTTGACCGCTTCTTTTGTCTTTTCGTCCTGAAGAGATTTTACTTTTGATTTGTATTCAGAATCGAGGTCTTTAAGGTATCGTCCTCGTTCTTCTTCAGAAACTGAAGTGACGATATATCCTGCAAAGTAAATTACTTTTTCGATTTCAATAGTTGGGATTCCGAAAATCATTGCAATACGTGACGGCATTGATTTCAAAAACCAAATGTGAGAAACCGGTGTTGCAAGCTCAATGTGTCCCATGCGCTCACGTCGAACGATAGAGCGAGTGATCTCCACTCCACACTTTTCACAGACAATTCCCTTGTAACGAATACCTCGATATTTTCCACAGTAACACTCATAGTCCTTGTCTGGTCCAAAGATTTTTTCATCAAAAAGACCATTTTTCTCTGAACGTTGTGTTCGGTAGTTGATTGTTTCTGGCTTTGTAATTTCACCAAATGACCATTCCAAGATGCGCTCAGGCGATGCAAGTCTGAGTGTTATCTCATCGAAGTTATTTGAGTTTGATTTGTTAGGTTGTGTTTTCATATGTTTTTTGAAGATAGTTATATTCGACCTTATTGAGTGTGAGATGCACCACCTTCTTCCGGTGCATGTTCTACATCTACATCGAGTGCAAGTCCTCGAAGGTTGTTAAGAAGCACATTAAATGATGCCGGTGTTCCAAGCTGTGTGATCGGCTCGCCTTTTACAATTGCGTCAAAGGCTGCTGAACGACCGATAATGTCGTCAGACTTGATCGTCAGGATTTCCTGCAATGTATGCGCTGCTCCGTGACCCAAAAGTGCCCACACTTCCATTTCTCCAAATCGCTGTCCTCCACTCTGAGCTTTACCTCCCAGTGGCTGCTGTGTAATAAGAGAGTATGGTCCAATAGATCGCATATGGATCTTGTCTTCCACCATGTGATGCAACTTCAAGATATACATGTAACCCACTGCAATATCCTGTTCGAATTTTTCTCCAGTTCGTCCATCATAAAGCGGAATCTTTCCATTTGATGGGAAGCCTGCTTTAACAAGCTCGTCTTTAATTTCAGTGTCTGATGCACCTGCAAATGGAGGTACGATTGCCTGATAGTCGAGTGTATGTGCTGCTAAGCCCAGGTGTAACTCAAGAATTTGTCCCAAGTTCATACGTGATGGCACACCAAGTGGTGTAAGGATCATGTCAATCGGAGTTCCATCTGCCATGTATGGCATATCTTCTTCAGGAAGGATTCGAGAAATAACCCCCTTGTTTCCATGTCGTCCCGCAAGTTTGTCTCCTACTGATACATTTCGAAGTTCTGCCACTTCAATGTGAATTCGCTTGATAATACCTGATTCAAGTTTGTCTCCTTTTTCTCGTGAGAATACCTGTACGTTAATCACGCGTCCTCGCTTTCCACCTTCCATTCGCTTTGATGTATCTTTTACATCTTTTGCTTTTTCACCAAACAGTGATCGAAGGAGTCGTTCTTCTGGAGTTAGCTGTGTTTCTCCTTTTGGAGTTACTTTACCAACCAAAATATCTCCTGGACGAACTTCAGCACCAACACGCACAACACCGTCTTCTGCAAGGTTTTTGAGTTTACTTTCTCCCACGTTTGGAATATCACAGGTTGTTACTTCTGGTCCAAGTTTTGTATCTCGCACGTTAACTACAAACTCTTCAATATGAATTGAGGTAAATTTAGATTTCTTTACGAGACGTTCTGAAAGAATAATTGCGTCTTCGTAGTTTGATCCAGACCATGACATGAAGGCAATAAGTACGTTTTGACCAATTGCCATTTGTCCGTGTTCTGAAGCAGATGTATCAGCAAGTACAGTTCCTTTTTTAACTACATCGCCTACATTTACAGAAGGTCGCTGGTGGAAAGCGGTAAAGCCGTTTGTTCGTGAAAACTTCACGAGCTTATATTCAATCTCCTTTCCTTTTTCATTTTTAACTTTGATCTTTCCACCATCTACAAATGAGACAGTTCCCGCTTCAGTAGCAA
>CAZSWB010000125.1:0-2815 GCA_964610675.1 uncultured Candidatus Saccharibacteria bacterium | reverse complement strand
GGATTCGGACGGAAATGCATCGGTTAAGTATGACGTAAGTTTCGGTATGAGAGACGTGTACGCATCAAACAGGCCATCCATGGCGGCTTGATATTCTTCTTTTACGCCCATTTGTTCCAGAGTCGGGTCGGTGTAGTAGCGGTAAGATCCTTTTACTTTTTTCGAGTAATCAACATAGCGGGTTGATTTTTCAATGGGTGCCAATCCGATCCGTTGGTCTTCGATGTGTTTTATTGCAAGCTGCGAAAGGGAAGAGAACGCGACATGCATACCTGCCATCTGCGCGATGGAGTCGTCGCCATATTGCGCAAGCCACTTTGCGTAGAACGAACGCGCCTTCGGGTTGGAAAAAATGGATTCAATGGGATGGGTGTGTAAGAAGCTGATAAAATCTCTCAGTGTTTTTCCGTAGTTCTGCGCCGCGACATCACCTGTGGTATCGGTTAAGAAGGGAGTTAAGTATTCGTCCAGGAAAATTTTTCGCAAGTCTTGCGGAGCGCGACTGGTACGAGAACACAGCGCTCCGATAACCTCGGGGGAGAAGATGAGCGCGGCATATACGGATTTGTCGAGGTTGGTGAAAAACGGAGAGACTTTCCATGTTTCATCCTTATTGTATATATCAGGGGTGTAGGGAGGGCTGAATGCTTCTACGGGAAGGGGTGTATGCATATCAGAAGTATTCCACAGGAGTTTTCTTGGTGTCAAAAGAGTGTTTTTACCAGTGCATAAGTCTTGGGTGCGTAATGCGGTTGACTCACTGCCCCTTTACCCTTATACTGGAAGTACAAAGAAAAAAGACCGAATACGTGCCGTATGGACGAATACCCCTACTGGGTATGAAGTCTCCTGGGGGTTATAAACCAGGATAGGTCATTCTGCCCCGCCTCTGGTGGGGAAGTTTTTTACAAGGCTTCCAAAATACCTTTTCTTTTTAATTTTTGGACCATTCGCTTTGCCCAATCATTCCCTTCGTCAGCATCACGAACCAATCCGCAAATAGCATCAACCAAACGAATGAAGGCGTTGTTTTCTTCTTTTCGTACACTGCGAACTTGGGTGGGGATTTTTACTGAGGGACGAAGCTGTCTTTTGAGTTTTGGCTGTTCAGCATCACTTAGGGCGTCCACATGGACGATGGTCCTGTCTCCTCGTTTTTGTCGCAATGACTTAGTAATAGCATCCGTTGTGTGGGCCAGATAATCTTTGCTGTCGTGGTAAGTAGCGAAAAATACTCTATCGCGCAGATCGTCCAAGCCAGCGATACCTTCAATGTATTTTTTGCGGGCTTCGGGCCGGGCTTTTTCCATTTGGTATTACACTTTTTGCTTTCACGTTCAATTGCTTCAATTTCTTTGATCAGTTTTTCCCGATCGGATTCGGTGATGAGGACGCTGACAACGAAAAAGCGTCCAGCAGAATCTTGACCTGTTTCATCCACGTAGCAATATAGAGTTCGCTGGGTTTTCGACATCTGTTTATACGCTTATCCTCTCAGTTCAGAGTTCTGAAAATCGCAAATCCACTGGCGAGGGTGGCGTGATGGTGTAGTATTTTTACATGGCAACAGAAAACGAACTGTCATACCTCTACGGCCTCACCCGGTTTGGAATACAGCCCGGTCTGGATGTTACGCAACGCGTACTGGAACTGTTGGGGAATCCCGAACGACAATTTACGAGCATCCATGTAACCGGAACGAACGGGAAGGGTAGTACGTGTGCGATGGTGGAATCCATAATGCGAACAGCCGGATATAGAACAGCTCTGTACACAAGCCCTCATTTATATACATTCAATGAGCGTATTCGCGTACAGGGAGCGAGTATTCCTGACGAGATGTTGCATTCTCTTGTAAAGGAAATACGAGAGTGTATCAAGCAAGATTCCATTTTACCCACATTTTTTGAATTTACGACCGCATTGGCATTTCTGTATTTCGCGCGTTCAAACATCGATATCGCCGTTATTGAAGTCGGGATGGGTGGAAGGTATGACGCTACAAATACCATCGTGCCGGTGGTATCTGTCATCACGAACATCGGACTCGATCATATGGAATACCTGGGGCCTACCGCTTCACATATCGCTCGAGAAAAAGCCGGCATCATCAAACAAGGGATTCCCGCAATTACCGCAGAAACGGCTCCCGAGATATTGGCAATCTTTGATGAAGAGGCGCAGGAAAAAAACACAACGATACGTCGTGTTGATGAAAGTATCCATGTGAACGTGGTATCCGCCGATTTGCAGGAGCAGATTGTGGACGTACGGGAAGAACATATGAGGTATCAAGTACGCCTTCCCTTGCTGGGTGCCCATCAAGTGGAGAATATGGCAATCGCGATTGCAGCTGTCGCAAGTCTGCGCCATCAGGGATTTGTCGTATCCGAAGAAGCGATCCGCACCGGAATAGCAAACATTTCATGGGAAGGAAGATTGCAGATTCTCTCACGGAACCCGCTTGTTATCGTGGACGGGGCGCATAACCCCAACGGCGCACGCGCGCTTGCCGTCTTCCTGAACGATCTTGAGCGGTGCGACGTACTTGTGTTTGCTGTTAAAAAAGGAAAGGATATTTCTGATATGCTTGAGCTTGTCGTTCCTCTTTTTTCTCACGTCGTTATTACGGAAGGATCATACATGCCCGAACAAGCAGAGGTACTATCGGAGCATGTTCGTGCGATGCATCCAAGTGTCGTGATCGAGCGAAACGTAGGTGCGGCGCTTCGTCGCGCAAAAATGATCGTTCCTGCGGACGGAACTATTGTCATTACCGGTTCCCTGTATATGATCGCGGATGTGCTTGCCTATG
>CAZSWB010000124.1:0-2825 GCA_964610675.1 uncultured Candidatus Saccharibacteria bacterium | reverse complement strand
TCCATGATTTTAACGAGCAGTGGCGTTCGACGATCAAGTATGATTTGCCGCTGTGTCCGATTCCCATTGATGCGGAAGTTTCTCGATATCTTACGAAGCATGAGTTGACGCTTCACTCTGTTCTTCCTTCGGGCCAGAAAACATTTTTGCGGTGGAATGCGAATGTGAGTACGGGAGGCAGAGCAAGCGATGTCACGGAGATCGTGCATCCGAATTTGAAACGATTGGCCGTTCGCGTTGCGAAACTTTCGCACTTGGAAGTAAGCGGCGTAGACGTGTTGTGTAAAGATATTACGTCACCGGACGTGTCGAGCAACAATATATCCGTGTTGGAAATAAATGATTCGCCCGGATTCGACATTCATCACTTTCCCGTTTCCGGCGTGGGGCGAGACGTAACCGGTGCCATTGTAGATCATATTTTCCATACGCCTTCTTTGATGCAAGAACTTTCTTCCGCTAAAGTGGAGTTGCTGTTGCATGATTTGGCAATAAACGTACCGTTTCCGGAGCGCGTGAGCAGATAACATATGCGTCATACGGTACCGACATGCGAACTTGCGAAAAGACCTGGCATAAAGTTCCTCATATTTGCATACTGGTAAATAGGAGTTGTTGTATTTGCCAACATCTCCAATATGAGACCCGTATTTAAGCGGGGAACGCACGTAAGAAATAGCAACTATAGTATTATGAGCATTCGTAAAATATCACATTTCAAATCATCCACATCGAAAGTCATACATCTTCTGGAGAAGAGTAAGCTATCCTTTCGTGAGATTGCCTGGAACTTGCGCTTGGATGATGATGCGCTTTCTCGCGACATCAAACAGCTTGTTGCTGACGGTGTTATCGAGCGGAAATTTCATCACAACACGGTGCTGTACTCGCGTATTCATCGCTTGCCCCTTACGAGAGCGCTGGATCGTTTGGAAGCGCTTGTAAATAAGCTTTAATTTCTTTCACATTTTTTATGACTGTAAGTATTCAAACCATCAGCCCTGTTGTCGCACTGCTTTTCGGAATTCTCATTCTCTTGTTTCCGAAGTTTTTGAATTATTTTGTCGCAATCTATTTGATTGTTATCGGATTGCTCGGCCTTGGTATTTTCAGTTCGTAATTGCACGCGAGCAATGTTGTATGAACGTGAATTGGAGAAGCGGTTCGTAGCGTACTTAAGCATGCGGCTTTGCATTACCGTATTTTTTCCTGGGCCTCAGATGAGCTTGTCACTGTAGTTATCTTTTTTATGCGCCGATTGCTTGATCGCAAAGAGTTCGTGTTTGCGTAGTAGGATCTCTCGCGCGGAAAATATGGTACAATAGAAAGGTTCATTTCTTTACTAATTGTTACTATCTATGGATATAAGAATGCGTATTAGCTTCTATGCCGCTTTGTTGGTGCCGTTATTCTTTCTTTTTACGGTTCCGGCCATGGCTCGCGTCCTCATTGATGGCAGTGGATATATTATGACGAATCACGGTGTGGTATTGAGTAGCGGTAGTGGATCCGATGGTAAGGAAGATTCGAGCGGATCAGATAATGATGATAGCGATAGCTCAGGTGACTCTGATGAAGATTCGAGCGGATCAGAGCCAAGCAAAAGTGGCTCTTCTTCGGATAGCAGTGGATCCGGCAGTGATGACACCACGAAAACAGAAACGCGAAGCAGTGACGGTACCCGTACGAAAACGGAGGTGCGAGACGATGGCGAAATACGAACCGAGGTGCGACTTTCGGACGGGTCAAAGGTAAAGACCCGCAACGAAGAAGACCGAACTCGCACTGATGTGTATCAAGGTGGCGTAAAAACCCGACTGGAACACACAGGTGATCGTTTTCGCATCAAAGCCGAAAATGAACTGGGCGAGGAGACGGATCTCGGGGAAGACACGCTCATTTCCATAGAGGAGCGTGTAGATCGAAATCAGATCAGGGTCAGGGCTTTTAAGACAGCTGCCGACCAGATACGCAACAGATCAATTATCGAGCGGTTGAATACGCAAGCGATCACTGATTTACCACTCTCGGTGAATCTGGAAACGAACGCACTGACCGTGACAACTCCTGCCGGCGAGAGGACCGTAACCGTCTTGCCGGATCAAGCGGTGAAAAATATACTTGCTGCCAATGTCATTGATCGCATCGGGGGTCAGGAGTTGGTGCAACAGGTACGGGACGGTGGTATAGAGACACTGGATCAAGTGATTCGACTGTATGAACAAAACGGTGTTCCCGTATATGAAATAGCGGGTGTGAAAGAGCACCGTTTTCTTGGATTCTTCCCTGTGACAACGGATGTTACCGTTACCGTATCGGCCGAAACTGCGGAAGTGGTTGATACGCATCAGTCGTTTTTCGATACGGTTCTCGCTATCTTCTCGTTTCAAGTATAGGGAACTACGGTATTTGGGTTTTTTCTCATAAAGCAGCGGAAGCACAACGAAGGCGCAATGGAGAAGTAGGCCTGTAACTATTGAATATAGAGTGAGTGAAAGGAGTCATCGTCGTAATGCGTATGCAAGGTACAATAGCGAAAGATGATTGTATGTGTGCGTTTATATATTGATGTCCGCGGCATATTCTCATGATATGAATATTGCGATGATAACGAATAACTATTTGCCGCACATCAGCAGGGTATCTCATTCGGTCGTGTCTTTTACGAAGCAGTATCGTGTTCTCGGACACCGCGTGCTCTCACTCGTTACGTGTTGAGATTTTCTCGCATGGTGAGCATTCCCCATGCCGAAATTGATTGTGCGTCGGTGATCTCGCCACGTATCATCATCGTTTCAATGTGCGCAGATGAAAACGATTGCACT
>CAZSWB010000123.1:954-2843 GCA_964610675.1 uncultured Candidatus Saccharibacteria bacterium | reverse complement strand
CATCTACCATGGACTCTCCGCGAACCTGCAATGCATAGCAATTTAAATTCGGAAGCAGCTCCAAAGGAACGGTTATGGTTTCCCGCTCTTCGATTGCGAGAATGGGAGATCCCGCTGCGATAAGACCAACAAGAGGCAGTTCAACGCCTTTGGTGAAGATATTCGATTTTTCCGTCAGCTCCACTGAGCGCATCTCTCCGTTCTTTATTTTCAAATACCCTTTTTCTTTCAGCTGTTGCACATGCGCATACGCGGTAGCCGGAGACTTTATACCCATAGCCTTCATGACATCGCGATAACTTGGCGCATAATTATGCGCCGCAAGGAATGTTTTAATCGCATCAAGCGTTTCGCTTTGCTTTTTGCTCAGATCGGAAAGTGCCATACGAACAGTATACCAACAAACGAAAAGGAAAAGAAAAAGGTTTTCCACATCACCCATTGGCAAGTTTTAAGAAGTAAGTACACTTAGGTAACATGCGGATCGTATTAGATACTAACGTGCTCATCGACGGCTTTCAGGACGACTATAGTGCGGAAGCGAAGCTCATTGACTCCGTTCGAAGCGGCGAATTAACCGCGGTTGCAACGAATAAAGTGGTAAAAGAATACCGCCTTATTCTTTCGCGGCTCATCGCCGACGAAGAATATCGTGGCCGCATCGAAGAATTTCTTTCCATGCTGGATGAAACGGAGCCGGAATATGTGGATGTGACGCTCGATGACGAAGAGGATATGAAATTCGTGGAGGCTGCCATAGGCGGTGATGCGGAACTGCTGGTGAGCAATGACCGGCATCTGCTTGACGCCGGGGAAGCGGACGGCGTTCAAATTGTTACGCCGGAAGAAGCGATTGTACGGTTTGAAGAACAGTCGGAGACATCCAAGGAGTGGCAAGGGTTTGTTCAGGGATGGGGGCTTGAAGCACATGATGAGAAAGGGGAATAGCGTGTGAAGTACGTATTACTATCTTCTGCATTGCTTGCGGTGTTTTGGTACGCGTGCATGCCCGGAACGCTTTTCGCTGCGACTGAATCTGCGCAAGATATCGATTCGCAAATTGCGGAGCGTCAGAAGGAGATAGATGACGTAAATAAAAAGATTGAGGAATTGAGTTCGAAGAAGAATGCGACGGAGCAAGAAGCAGAGGTTATCGCGATTGAAATTGAAAAGCTCAAAGCGCAGTTGGTGAAAGCAAAAAAAGAACTGGAAAATACGCAAGCGACAATCACGAAGGTAAATATTACGAAAGAAAAGACGAGTCAAGAAGCAAAAGCCCTAGAAGAAGAAATTGCACAAAAAAAAGCGGAACTATTCGCTCTGATTCGACAGTTATACGAATATGAATCGGAACCCATTATGCGTATCTTTTTTGCATCGGAAAGTTTGGGTGACGTGCTGATAAGACAAGAGGAATATATGCTGTTTCAACAACGCACCGTTACCGTTATTGAGGAAATGCATAAAAACGAACGTGCGCTGCGAGAAAAAGAGAAAAGCCTCGAAGAACAGGCGGAAGACTTGGCAAAGCTGCAGCAAGTATTGAATGCGCAAACATCGGATCTCGCAGAGAAAAATGAACTCCAGCGTGCATTCTTGGCGGAGAAAAAAGAAAAACAATTGGAATTTGAAGGCCTTATCGCAGAGGCGAGTGCGGCACGAGACGAAATCAACAAGCAAATATTTACCTTGCAGAGCGGAAAGGTAAGCGTTTCGCTCAAGACCGCAGTTGATATGGCGAAATTTGCAAGTTCTGTGACGGGAGTGCGTCCCTCAGTTATAATGGCTGTACTGAAAGTGGAATCTGGCGTGGGTGCAAACGTAGGGAGCGGGGTGTTTCCCGACAATATGCCGTATTCAAAAAACAGAGAAGCCTTTGTACGCATTAC
>CAZSWB010000123.1:0-944 GCA_964610675.1 uncultured Candidatus Saccharibacteria bacterium | reverse complement strand
GAAACTGGGACTTGATCCGTATACAACACCGATCTCTCGCAGTGGCGCTATAGGCCCTTCGCAATTCATGCCTGCGACATGGGAAGGCATAGAGCCTCGAGTATCGCAGCTCATGAAAAAACCACTTGTAAACCCGTATGAACTTTCCGATGCATTTGTCGCAACCGCATTGTTTCTCGCAGATCGCGGAGCGTCCAGTCGCGAGAAAGAAGCGGAGGCGCTCCAGCGGTATGTGGGCGGGAAGTATTGGCAAAACCATTCATGGTATAGTGAGAAGGTCATGGCTGTCGCTAAAGAATATGAATCACAAGGGCTATAAGGGAGCAGGTCCGCTTGCCGCACTGGCGGGGGGAAGAACATTTTCCTTTCCGCAAATCATCCTTATTATCAGTATTGCGCTCAATCTTCTCCTCTGGATCATTGTGTTGGTATCCTTTCCCAAGAATGCGCCGAGCGCAATCCTTCACTATACTGCAGGAGTGGGTATTGACTTTATAGGGCAGGGATGGCAAATTATCACAATCCCGGGGATCGGAACGCTCCTTATCGGCGTGAACGTAATTCTGGCGCGGTATATTAAAAAGGCAAGTGAGGTTTCCTTTTGGATTATTTGGATGAATATGCCTTTCTCACAAGCGCTTCTCTTGGGTACATATGGCATCTTGCTTAGCCTTAACCTCTAAATACCATCGGTATGGTGCAGCGAGTGGACATTGAAGTAAATCCGGAGGCAGTGCGTAGAAGGATTTGGGAAATACTTCCCGGCTTTTTATCATGGGGAACTTTGATCGGGTTAACGATTCTCGCATTTTTTATGCCGTTCTGGATCGCTGTGTTTGTGATTGCGTATGATGTTTACTTATTGATCAGAATTGCCTACATGTCAATTCATTTACTCTACGCATATCGACGGTTGAAGGAGTATCAAGCGATTGATTGGATTT
>CAZSWB010000122.1:0-2844 GCA_964610675.1 uncultured Candidatus Saccharibacteria bacterium | reverse complement strand
AAGGTTAAATATGTATTACACAATACTTTGTGATATAATTCAATTTCAACTGTTATTGACCTCTGACAAAAAACAAACTAATATACATCATTTATATGTTATCACAAATCAATTCAACACTTTTAGACGAAGTACGGCACATTGAACAAGAGGCTGCCGAACTCGTTTCGCGCGCGAAAGAACAAGTCGCAGACAAAGCGGCGGAGTTGAAACAACGCACACAGGAATCTCGCGAGTCCATTGAAAAAAAAGCGAGCGTAACGTCTGCGGCGATTTTACAAGAGCGCAAAGAAACGGCTCAGAAGGAAGCGCAGCAAATTACCGCGCAGAGCCGAACGGTTGCAGCTCAGGTGCATGCATCCGCGGAAAAAAACAGATCGCGAGCGCTTGAGAAGGCCAAGCTCCTCTTTAATACCGAGTACGGAACTTCATTGTAGGAATATGATTGCCGGCATGAAAAAAATTACGATTGTGTTTCCTCGATCTTTGCACGAGAGCGTATTGCAATTTTTGCAAGAAGAAACGGCGATTCAATTGATAAGCGCAGAAGATGCTTCCGTATCGACCGAATCGATGAAGAGCGATACCGCACACCATATTGCGCAATTGCAATTTGCGCTTGATTTCATTGCCGGAGTAAAGCGGGAAACGGGTGTGAAGGACGTAAAGAATTGGAAAAACATCTTTGCGGGAAAGATAACGGCGGAACTTCCCGCGCTTGAAGAAATTGCGCTGAAGCTCAATATTCCTTCGCTCATTGAAAATCTTCAGCGGGTGAATGACGAACTCACGTCGCTTTATGCGAGAATCCTGAACGTGCAGGAGGACATTCGCGCAATCGAACCCTGGTCGTCATTGCGTCTTCTTCCGAGCGGCTCTCCTTCGTTACACGCGAATATCGTACATCGCCTTCTTATCATTACGGTGAAAGATGAACGTATTATTGCAGAGCGACTCGCCTCCATTCCCACGGCGATTTGGCAAGTTGTGTATCGAGCAACAAAAAAGAAAAACGTGGCAATTCACGGTGAATTAATCGCGCACGCACAAGATGCAAGCGCGGTCGAATCCTTTGAGCAAGCTCTTGACGCGACCGTGGTCACTCTACCCGTAGCCGAAGAAGGGTCCGTGAAGAAAAAGCTCGAAGCGCTGGTTCGTGAATCGCGCAGGTTGCAAGGAGAGCGATTACATGTTCTAGGCGAAGCCAAACCGTTTCTCGCGATGGAGCAAGATATTCAGTGTGCGTATGACGCACTCTTGCATCGCCTGGAGCGGGAACGCGTCACGGAAACGATGAAGCATTCCGTATACAGTACGGTGCTTACCGGATGGATTCCAACGTCGTGGGTATCGTTGTTCCGTAAGCGACTGGGCGAGCGGTTTCCCGCTGCCGCGATAGAAACAAGCGATCCTGGAAAATACGAAAAAGTTCCTATTTTGTTCCAAAACAGTTCTGCGATCAAACCGTTCGAAGCGGTAACCGATTTGTATGGCAAGCCCGCATATCACGAACTTGATCCGACCGGACCGCTCGCGTTGTTTTTTCTCATTTCGTTCGGGCTTGCGCTCACCGATGCGGGATATGGGATATTCATTATGCTTTCTACCTACCTCGCCATTCGATTTATGCGGCTGAAACGCGATATGCAAAAAATGATGCGCTTGCTGTTTCTCGGGGGCGCGGCGACGCTCGTCATGGGAGCGCTTACGGGCGGATGGTTCGGGATCACGTTAGAAACACTTCCGGAGGGAATCGTGAAGGACGTGTTGTTGAGTATGAAAGTAATTGATCCGCTCGCACAGCCGATATTGCTTCTTGGCATCATTTTCCTCTTTGGAGTAGTGCAGCTGATGTATGCATGGATCGTGCGGGGAATGTATCATTGGAACAAAGGAGAAAAGAGCGTGGCTCTTTTGGATGATTTTTCGTGGCCCGTGTTTATAGTGCTGATTGGCCTTGCGCTCGCGTCTGCTCAAGGAGTATTTCTCCCTGCATTTTCGCAATTCTTTACCTATGTGATGTACGCAGGATTGCTCTTTATGGTCGCAATGCAAGGTCGAGCCGCAAAGAATATATTCTTGCGGATCGGCGGGGGAGTATTAAGTCTGAGTGGATTGATTTCGTTCGTGAGTGATACGCTCAGTTATTCGCGCTTGCTTGCATTGGGCCTGGCAACGGGTATCATTGGCCTGGTGGTCAACTTGATTGCATCTATGGTGCATGAGAGTATACCGGTTGTGGGAATAGTGCTGGCAGGCGCGGTTCTCTTGGTTGGACACGTGTTCAACTTGGGAATAAACGCACTTGGAGCGTTTATTCACTCCGGGCGTCTCCAGTTCGTGGAATTCTTCCCGAAGTTCATGGAGGGGGGCGGAGTAGCATTTCGGCCGTTCGGGCGAGTCGGCAAATACGTCGATAATCCGAAAGATTTTATTTATTAATTATTTTCATTCTATGATCGAATTTGGTCTCGTGGTCGCAATTTCCGGTGCCGCTTTAGCGGTAACACTTGCCGGTATTGGATCGATTATTGGTATTCGTACGGTAGGACAAGCGAGCGCAGGGCTCATTTCCGAAGATCCTGACACATTCGGAAAAGTCCTTATCTTAACAGCTCTCCCCGGATCGCAGGGAATTTACGGGTTTTTGGCAGCGGTTATTATCGCTAACAAGGCAGGGCTGCTTACGGGAGCGCCGATTGACATGACAACGGTCTCCGGGTTTCAAATCTTCTTTGCCGCGCTTCCCGTAGGATTGCTCGGGATGTTTTCCGCGATATTCCAGGGACGCGTTGCGGCGGCTGCGGTAAATATCGTGTCGAAGAAACCTGACGCGAGCGGAAA
>CAZSWB010000121.1:0-2872 GCA_964610675.1 uncultured Candidatus Saccharibacteria bacterium | reverse complement strand
CACGGGCAACTCAATATATTCAATTCCCGACGCTGCGCAAGCCTCTGACTCACTTGCCTTTATGGGTCGCGACGCATCGCTAATATCTATTTCTCCTGCACAAAACTTTTTAAACCCCCCGCCTGTACCCGAAATACCCACGGTTACATTCACTAGACGAGCATTTTTTTGAAAATCTTCCGCTACCGCCTCCGTTATAGGATAAACCGTAGATGATCCATCTACGGTAACAATACTTTTCTCTCCCGAGCTCGTACGCGAAGTGTCACCGCTGGTACCGCTACGGCTCATTGCCCCATAGCCTACTAATAACACAATAATTACGCTCGCTGCGATAATGAATTGCTTATTCATACGTAATGGATTAAAGTATAAATATATATAATTTATTAAAATATATATGTTTTTAGAACTTAGGTATACAGCGAGAATCGCAGACTTTTCAACAGGTTGTATAGAGAACTAGATACATATATATACATATGGAGAAAAGAAAACTACAACGCACAGGAGGCGCGAGCTTAACCGTCACCTTGCCAAAAAAATGGATAGAAGATCAGCACTTGCAGCATGGTCAGCAAGTTGCGATGTATTCCCAAGACTCCGGTTCGCTGCTCATAAAAACGGTTCCGGAGCATGAGATTCCTTCCCCTGCCGTACTGGATGTAGAACACCTCTCCCCCGAGAAAGCGATGCGCAACGCAGTTTCACTATTTATTTCCGGGGTGAATGAAATTACTTTCCTATCGCGCAACCTCACAAAAGTTCAACGCTCTCATATCCGATCCATCATTGATCGACTCATTGGATTTGAAATCGTTGAAGAATCATCCGACACCGTGATGATACGCAATATTCTCGATATCACCAAGCTGCCCATCCCGGACATGGTGGACAAAATGTTTATGCTTGCCCGCTCCATGATTGCAGACGCCATTGACGCAGCTCTCCAAAAAGACATCGATTCTGCACAGGATATTATCAGCCGTGACCGAGAGATTGATAAACTTTTTTTAGTGATCAACCGTCAATTTCATTCCGTACTGGAAGACCGCATGGTTGAAGAGGATTTGGGTCTTGATCGACTTGGCATAAGCTATCACAGAACAATTGCATCTCAACTCGAGCGTATTGCCGACCATGCGGCAAAAATTGCTGAAGAAATTACCCGCAACAATTCTATGAAGCCTGCTACCGCGAAGACTCTGGCAGTACCAATACGACAAGTATTACACCTTCTTGATGATACAAAAAAAGTTGTGCGAACGATCAGTCAAGAACTTGCGCATACGCTTCTTGACCAAAGCGACAGCATAGAAAACAGTCTCACAAAAATAAAACAAAAGCATCAACAACATTCCGCACTCGCACTAACTCTTCTAGACAGCCTTGATCGCACACGAGGATATATTATGAATATCGCCGAGGCAACAATCAATTACTCCACATATATTACGGAAAAGGAGAAAAAAGATCGGACGAATAAGGGAAGTTCGTAGATAGCGCCAACGTAACTGTTCGCTAGTAGATCCTTCTCCAGCCAAGCTCTATGTAATTTTCATACCCTTACGAATCACTCAATCGTAATAAAGTGAAAATCTGAACTTGGAACGCCATGAATAATTGGATCGTGGTATCCTTTATTCTCGGCCTCTTTTATTACATCTTTTAGAATTACTCCATGAGCTACTACTTTGCGGGTTTCTTGCTCTAAGGCAAGCCACTGCCCCCGATACTTCCCTTCGTCCATTGCGGGCATTTCAATTATTTTTTCTTTTTTCATGCTTTAAGGGTAATCGAGGATACAAGGTTTTTATACTACTAAATCACCCCCAGATGTTCAGCTATACTTCATTGCATAAGTACTCGAATGCCCACCATCAATCCAAAACAATTCGAATATATACGGCCGACTTCCTGGCAAGAGATATTCTCATCCTGGAAAGAAAATGAAGTTCACCAAGAACGATGGATTGAGCATTATAAATCACGCGGATTTGATTCGTGGGAGGATTGGCGAAACAGCGGAGTAGCTCCCCTAAAACCAAATGAGCGAAAATGGTTTCTCTACCGAATAGTTGATCCGTTAAAAATCGTCCCTGATTTTTGGGGCGGCCCGTTTCAATCATGGAAGAAAGAGCATTATGGAGATAAAGAAACGCTGACATTTGCTCAACTTACCGCTCTTCCAAGCATTGCTGCCAATAAAGCCATACACGAAATTGCGAATAGTTTCCCGCCCCCACTACGATTATCGGCTTCATGCAACATGATAAAATCTTTATTATTGAAGGCATGCACCGCTGCTGTGCGCTAGCTTTAGCCGCTCAACGGAAACAACATATCACGCCCAAAGTCTTCATTGCTCTCACGGATTTTGCTGATGAAAAAATACCGCGGCTGGGATCAACCAACACGCATCACTAAGTCTTTCATTTCAGGAAAGAAATGTGCGATACCCTCCAGGAGCCCCGCACTGTAGTTTCCATTCATTCCAAGAAAATCACCACGAGCTATATACAGTACATCCTGCAACTTTTTTTTGGCAAGTTCTTGCAACACTTCTTGTTTAATTTCCGATGAAGCATTGTTCACAATAATAGATTGCAGTCCACTGGTTAGCACCGGCACGTCATTCCCGGAATCTCCGGCAAATACGGTGCGACCGGAACTAGCATGCAGGTGCGCTTGCAGATGCTGTATGGCATGGAGCTTGGTTGCGCTCTTTGGAATAACATCAAGTAGACCGGTGTTGCGTTCTTCATCAATACTCCAGATGAACGATGCTCGTACGGCCGCCGCTTCAGCGAGACGGGCCATATCCGTCAGCAACTTCTCGCGATCTATCGAAATATCGGTGTAGTAACTTACT
>CAZSWB010000120.1:0-2876 GCA_964610675.1 uncultured Candidatus Saccharibacteria bacterium | reverse complement strand
GATTATCGGTACGTACATTAAAGTAAAGATGATTTGTAGGTAGTGTATGGGCAGTGGGCGCAAGAAGTCCTAGCGGTGTTATGTGCGTAAAATCAGACAGCGCCAATGGCGAATGGGTAAATAGTTCTTGGCTTGCTCCGCATGACGGCAGCCCACGTGCCAACCAAAATCCTCCAAAAGCTTGGAGGATTCGGTTTGAGACGAGAAAAATACCGATACCTACTATCACCGCAATCCCCAATAATATCAACCAACGCTTTTGCATAAGTACTGATGGAAGTATAGCACAAAAAAGTGCTTACTATGGCTAACCGAAAAGCAGCCTTTACTTAAATAAAAAAAGCGCTGCGATCCATTGCCGGCAATATTGTCTACCATATTCTGAATCGTGCAAATGGCACGCATATCACTAATCTGTAGGGTATGACCACCTCTACCAGAGGAGATACAAATCTTGTTTCTTGCAAAAAGACGAACATTTCTTGCAACTAGTGCTTTACGCAAATATCGCTTGTGCTCTCGTCTTGATCGTCTCTTGCTGCCAGAAGTTTAAATTTCTCGGCATCCTCTGGGGAAAAATACTCAAATGCACAAAGCGGATTTTTAATAGGGTTGCCAAATGTGCGCATACCCTTTGAGTCATACACGCCAAAATCCAAAAACACGTTGTCAGCTATGCCGACTTCGACCGCAATCACCTCGTTTGTTTCTACCTGTACATTGTCATGTATGCGTGACGTTCGCGAGTCATCGAGTTTTGGCTTAGGTAATTTCTCTATGGTCGCGGCAAGCTTGGGAGTAAGCGTTAACAGGTGGTCGAACCTATATCGAATGCCGCAATCGGTTTCGAAATCGAGTAAATACTGCACATGTCCCATCTCAATGTACCTGCTAGCGGCGGTGAGGCGCGCATGTATCGGCGCCCGTACTTCTACCTCGTTATTTACAGAATTATCAAAGCGAAATCCTCCATGACGTTTGTAATCGCCTCCGCGAACTTGACCAGGCCACAGAACCGATGTTGCATTGTTTATATCAATCGGAGAAGCGAATGTTAGCGGCTCTAGACATGCTGCTGTGTCGGGCGCCGCATCTGGCATATGTGCGGAATTTCTATGAAAGAAGGACGCTCCTACTAGAATTACAAATATGCATAGAGTTGTTGTAACCAATATCTTACCTACCATACGCTCATTGTAACACTGACCTGTAGTCGTTTTTGCCCAGCAACACAGAAACATGTATTTTTAGTAAGATCCTATTCAATAAACGTTTATTTAACATAGCTCCTGACACTAGAAAAAAGCTATGGACTAACCTTAATAGCTCGTGTTTGATGACCGCTCAAAATCAATCTGCGATGTTGGCCAGTGCCATCTGTAGCGTATCTTGAAACCTTTCGGGCGACATATTAATTGCTTATCAATCCAGGAGTCTACTTGAATGGCTTTACGTTATTGGCGGTGATTTTCGCAAATTCCTCTGGAGTGAGAACTTTAATTGGCCCATTCTTAATTACCTTTTTGAAATTTTTTTATTCCTTCAATGAAAATGCCATATACGTTGAGTGGTAACGTAAGAAAGTATTTTGCCAACCGTAATCTTATACTTGAGAAGTTAAAACTTTTATTAAGTTTTTTACTTATAATAGTTCCTTAAAATATGTCTTAGTTTACGAGTTGCGCCTGTACAATCCATCGCTTTGCCGTGCTATTCAACGGCCAACACGTCATGAGTGTTATAATGCGCTCTTTCGTTTGTTCGAGTACCGATACGTCCCTTGCGCTACGCGATGCGCTTTCAAAAACCTGAAATCGATACTCAGTACCATCAACTTCGAGAATGATTTCATCGGACTCTTTGAGCTTATCAAGCAAGGCAAAGACTGTATCAAAATAGGAAGGTTGGAGAGTAAGACGTCCTGAGTGTCCAAAGATAAAAGAATTACCCGTTGTTGAGTCCAGCGGAGCACTATCCCGTGCGAGTGCGACCCCGCTTCGTAACACCTCGTTATACTCACGCTCATTGTCGAGTGGCACATCTACATGGATTGGCGCATGCACGTTGATGCTCGGAATCCGAATACAAGCACGCGTGCCCTCACACATATCTCGGCTAGGTGCTGCTATGGTTGCGGTGCGCCAAGATGCAAACGTACCGGAGGGAGTCTGTGTGCCGGGGAATAGACTTTGGAGAATGGTCGGGCCATGGATCCAAAGTAAACCAATTACGCCAATCGCGAAGATCGAAATACCCAATATCCTGCGAAGATACATAAAAGCAATATACCACTTGCACCCAGCGGAACGCCTGTTGATGGTAATGACGGTGTTTGTGCAACAGCTTCATTACTTGCAGTGGTTGCACCAAGTACGCGCTCAACCGTCCGTGTTATATTCAATGCCGACCCGTAATCATTACTTGCTCGTACTTCGATGGAATTTTTTCCTTCCTGAAGCGAAACTGGATGCGAGAAATTTCCATCTTTGTCGAGCAAAATTTTCCCCTGATCTACTTTGTTCACCAGAATCCGTACAATAGATTTTGTATCATTCACACGCCCGGCAATGTCAATCGTATCGTTAGCTGTTTCGCTGTTTTCGGCCGGAGAAGTGATTGAAATACCTGGTAGTCGGGTGATTTTCCTTTTGACCGGCAGTGCACTGCCGATTCCATTTGCAGCTTTAACTTCAATAACGTTTTCCCCGATTTTTAAATTTACTTTGATTGTAAACTTCTTATCAGTAGGTTTGGTCGTCAGGACGTTCTTTCCGTTTAAGTAAACATTAACTTCCGTATCTACTGCGTCTACCGACCCCTCAACTGTATACGTGCTGTCATTAGTACGCACCGTGTTATCTTCTGGTGAGCTCAGG
>CAZSWB010000119.1:0-2955 GCA_964610675.1 uncultured Candidatus Saccharibacteria bacterium | reverse complement strand
TACGACGAACGCGGCGATTATGGCATATCAATTGGGAGAAGTTTCCATTAACGCAATTATCACAACGAAGGATCCGGTGACAAAGGAAGGCCTTATCGAAACCACTATTGGTCGGCTGATGTTTTACGAATTGTGCCCGGACCAAAATGTCTTTCACAACGAAGCGCTTGATAAGTCGAAGTTGAAGAAAATTATCAGTTCCGTGCTCTTTACATTCGGACAGGAGCGCACCGCGCGATTCTTGGATGATATTAAGCAGCTTGGATTTACGAACGCCACAACCTCCGGTCTTTCATGGGGAATGATGGATTTGACGACTCCTTCTTCGAAAGAAGAAATTATCGCCAGAGGTGAGAAAAAAGTTGCGGACATTCGCGAACACTTTACGGATGGATTGTTAACGGAAGAAGAACGATATCGCATGGTGGTAAATGTCTGGGAGCAGGTTCGTGAAGAAATGGCAGCTGCCGCGAAGAACGCGTTTGATCCGAAAGGAAGCATTTTTACCATGGTGAATTCCGGCGCTCGAGGATCATGGGGACAGACACTACAGATGGTTGGTATGAAAGGTACGGTTGCCGGTCCTACCGGTCGCGCCGTAGAGCTTCCGATCAAGAGCAGTTTTAAAGAAGGATTTAACGCGCTGGAATACTTCCTTTCCACACACGGAACGCGTAAAGGTATGGCCGATACGGCTCTTCGCACGGCTACCGCCGGATATTTGACCCGTCGATTGGTAAACGTCGCGCAAGATGTGGTTGTTCACGAAGCTGATTGTGGGGATACCGAAGGAGGCATTATGACAAAAGTCGATAGTGAAGAAGTAGGTACGACTCTTGGAAAACGAGCGATTGGTCGAGTGTTGGCGGAAGGGCTAAAGGAGCCGAAAACGGGTAAGCTTTTGTTCAAGAGGGGTACCCTCATTGATCGCGAAAAAGCCGCGCAAATCGACGAGCTTGAAGTTTCCGAAGTCATCATCCGCTCTCTTGTTTCGTGCAAGACCGTTCGCGGAGTGTGCCAGATCTGTTACGGATGGGATCTTGGACGGAATAAAGTGGTGGAATTCGGTGAAGCGGTTGGAGTTATCGCGGCGCAGGCCATCGGTGAGCCGGGAACGCAGTTGACGATGAGAACCTTCCATAGCGGAGGAGCGTCAGGAGATGACATTACTCAAGGATTGCCTCGTGTGGAAGAATTGTTTGAAGCGCGAGTTCCAAAAGGAGAAGCGATTATGGCGGATATAGATGGTGAGATAACGGTGAAAAAGCAGCAGGACGAGATAACAATTACGCTTGCGGGGAAGAAAGATACGAAAGACTATACTGTGCCGTCTAACATTACCCTCAATGTGAAAACCGGAGATACCGTTATTGCCGGTCAACAAATAACGGAAGGGCATATGAACGTACAAAGTTTGTATGAAGTTGCGGGCGTGCGTGCCGTTCAGCGATATATTTTAAAAGAAGTGCAACAAGTATATGCGATTCAAGGTGAAACGATCAATGACAAGCATTTGGAGATTATCGTTCGACAAATGTTGTCTCGTGTTCGCATCGAGGATGCCGGTGAAACAAGCTTGCTCCCCGGTCGCGTGGTGGAATGGTCCGAATTAAAGCAAGCGAATAACCAAGCGGAAAAAGAAGGGAAGAAAAAAGCATCCGGACAACGTCTTTTGTTTGGAATCACGAAAGTTTCTCTATCTACCGAAAGTTTCTTGGCGGCAGCTTCCTTTATGGAAACGGCTCGTGTCCTCATCGATGCGGCGGTTGCAGGCAGAGAAGATCACTTAGTGGGCTTGAAAGAAAACGTTATTATCGGTCGGTTAATTCCAGCTGGCATGGGGTATCGCAAACCGTTCAATCGTCATGTTCCCGTAGAAGTTCCGCTTTCATCGGAAATGCCGGAAGAGGTGCCACCTGGAGCGGATGCACCAGCTGAGGCGTAATAATCTATTTTTGGAAGAGATAGAAGGAGTCCCGGTCCGTTGAGACCGGGATTTCCGTTGTGTATTATTTGCTTCATAGAGCGATATTGGTACATCGTGTGTTTGACACTTGGCATTGCTTTGCTCTATATTAAACCGTTCGCGTAAATGTATCGTGTTCGTTTCAAACTACGGAGAGATATAGTGCAAATAACTATTGGTGGGACAGTTGTAGCGGGAGGAAGGATCCATAATTTTGACAACAGTGTCAATGTAACCCATCTAGGCGGTGCAAATGATTACGATAGAATTTTCCCCATTGGCCGGTTTCTTTTCACTCGGATAATTGCGAACATCGTAGATGGTTCGGTGCGTGTGGATTTGTGGTTCAGTCTGCTGGCACGTTCTGCCGAAACCGAACTGCAACAGCAGAGCTTTGCAAGTGATCGAGTGAGAATTGTTCTTACGGATATTCCCGGACGAGTGACTGCAATCCGTGAGCTACATTGCAATATTATTTCATCTTCTGAGGACCTTGAGGCGCTCAAGGATTACTTAAAAGAGATTTGAGGAAGCAATGGTTGATAGAGAGACCCCGCAGAGAATTTTCTTTGCGGGTTTTTCATTTGACGAATTTTTACTTCCTGTGCCATACTGGTGAGCTACGGAAGGTAGAGCATGTTCTTTACATTTGCAATAAAATATTGCTCATACGGACGTTGCATGATCTTTTTGTTATCAGTGAATCTTTTCGCACAAGGAATATCAAGGTGCAGGATTTGGATTGTGAAGCAAGAACGAGGAATATCTTTCCGTGTAGTGCGCGGATCGTTGGTGTGGGGGCGGTTTTCTTTTTTTTCAGTTTACCTCTGTTTTTCCCGACCGTTTTGCCTCACATTGAGGTTCAGTTCATGTACTTGATTATCGTGGCGTGGAGTGGAAAATGTATCCTATTTGAGTGTGTCGCAGGTGTTCAAACGGAACGACAGCGTTTCGGATACGGTTGGTGGTATGCAGGCTTTCATTTTTTG
>CAZSWB010000118.1:0-2969 GCA_964610675.1 uncultured Candidatus Saccharibacteria bacterium | reverse complement strand
AGATGCGGATACCTTTTCCACCGAACTGAAGAACTTGGAAGAATTGGGACTTCGTATCACCACAATGCCTCCTACGGAAATATTGAGCGCCATTGTCATTAGTGCAGTGAGACTGCGCGCATCCGATATCCATATCGAGCCCAAAGAAAAGAGTGCGCGGCTGCGCTTCCGTATTGATGGGGTATTGCAAGATTTGACGACATTTGATCGGGAAGGATGGGCACTTATCCTATCTCGCGTCAAAGTGATGGCAAAGCTGAAGTTAAACGTTCGGGACGTCCCTCAAGATGGAAGTTTCGTACTTGGTATCGGCGCAGAGACGTTTGTTATGCGTCTCTCTACGCTTCCGGGAGGGGATGGAGAAAATATCGTTATTCGTATTTTGGATAGGAAATCGGAGGCGGTGACTATTGCGAAGCTTGGCATGAAACAGCGCGATTTAGATATCGTAAATGAAGAATTAAAGCGGGTAAACGGGATGATTTTAATTACCGGTCCCACAGGATCTGGAAAAACCACCACGCTTGCATCGTTTTTACGAGAAGTGAATAACGCGGAATTGAAAATTATTACTCTGGAAGACCCTATTGAATATCGCATTGCCGGAGTTGAGCAAACACAGGTAGATACAAGTGCCGGATACAGCTTTGCGATGGGGTTACGTTCCATATTGCGTCAAGATCCCGATATGATCATGGTTGGAGAAATGCGAGACGTTGAAACCGCGGAAACGGCCGTTCACGCGGCTCTTACTGGACATTTGGTATTTTCTACGTTGCATACTAATGACGCGGCGGGCGCCGTGCCTCGTCTTATCGATATGGGAATTCGGCCGTATGTTCTTGCTCCCGCATTGAATTTAGTGATCGCACAGCGCCTTGTTCGCGTAGTGTGCGCTTCGTGCGCTCAGGAGTATACCCCGGACGATGCAACCCGGGCGCGCATCAAGGCGGCAATGGCAGGTGTGCGCGAAGACATCTTTGCCCGAGCTGTGCTTGATGACCCTTCTCTTACGTTTATGCGTGCGGTAGGGTGCGCAGCGTGCGGAAATACCGGATTCTTCGGACGGCTCGGTGTATTTGAGATTTTTTCCGTACGGGATGAAATGAAAAACCTTGTGTTGCAAGGTGCAAGCAGCAAGGAAATTCAGACGTTGGCGCAACACGATGGTATGACCACGATTGCACAGGATGCATATCTGAAGGTGATTGATAAGAAAACGACGCTCGAGGAAGTTGAGCGCGTTTCGCAGGAATAACGCCAGTGGTTACCGTATCGGAACTATGCTTTGCATCGTGGTAATTGCTCGCTGTTCCGCTTCTTCCAGGGATGAGGCTTCAATAGAGATCACAAGGAGCTTATTTACCTTCTGTGCGCCAAGCGTTTCTTGAATTTCTTGTATTTTTTTCTCTAATCCTTTTCCAAGTGAAATATATAACGTATAGTGTTTCGCGTTATTTTCGTACAAAATACAAGCCGCGTTGTATCCCGATATGTTATTTGTCAGTTCTTGTATCACGAGCGAAATATGCTGAGGAGTTGCGCCGCTTTCTGTAAAGTCTAATTCGCGCAAGATACTCCAGAATAGTCGTCCGTGCTCATCGTGGCGTAGGCGCGCGTACGTCCTTCCTGCGAGTTTTAAGAGGAATAGAGGTTTTGTTTTTATGAGCTCTTGGATAACGATTTCCGTGCGAGCTTGGTGCTCCATCAGCTCCGCCGCTACTTGGAATGCGTGCGGTGTGGTTGATGGCTTCTGGAATGACTGTGTAGCCCCTACAATGCCCGCATATAGCGTTGTGGCTATATCCTCATCAATATCGGGTCCGGTAATCGCCACAACGAGCTCATAGACGATTTCCGCAATGGACGAAGCGGTAATATCCACGATATTTATCGTCCCGTAATGTTCGTTTGTAGCCCGATGATCAATGTTAATAATCGGAGTGTTGTAGAAAAAGTCAGCATGGTTGGTAAACAATTCTCCCAGATCTGCAAGGTCGGATGCGCCGAAGAGGACGATGGCATCGTACGGCATTTGGCGGACATGTGTTTCAATCAGGTCCGCGGTAGCTTCTACCCCCTCCCCTAATACGAGCTGGATGCGCATTCCTCCATTAATTTCTTCTTGCCGAATGTCGCTGATGCTCGTAATTCCCGCTACATCAATAATAATTGCCGGTTTTACCTGCGGATTCATAAGGACTTGCGAAGAGCCGGGTAAAAATTGCAATTCTTGCGGTACGTGGGTTGGGCTTACGCAGTGAACTTCTTTATTCTCTTCTTTTTCGAGCGCAAGCGAGAGCGCGATCATAGAGGAAAATGCATCAACAGACGTTTTATCCGGCACAAGCAGGAGGACGCTTCTTGATCTGCTCAATACGGTTACGGCTTGTTGAATTTCAGGTAAGCTCATAGGAAATCATATAATCCTATATCGGTTACGAAAGAAATGAAACAGTGGATATGTGGAGAAGTTATGCTATAACACAGGAATGGATATACATTCTCTCATCGGAGCCCATAACATAGCGAATCTTGATGACTTTTCGCAGCTCGCATCAAAGATCGCAGGGGAACTTCAGTCTGGAGATGTTGTGCTCTTGGTAGGAAATCTCGGTGCGGGGAAGACGACCTTCACGCAATTTCTCGGTACGGCGCTTGGTGTTCGGGATGCGATCACTTCGCCGACGTATACGTTGGTTGGCGAGTATGCTGCTTCGGCAAATCCCGACATAACAAAGCTTGTTCATATTGATCTCTACCGCGCTGCTTCTGTACCAAGTGCGTACATACAAGAAATACTCACAACAGCTCGTGAGCAGAAGGCGGTTGTCGTTGTGGAGTGGGGGGAATTGCTTCGTGACGAGATGAATAATCGTATTTGGCGTATTTCGATTGCGCCTGGCGGTACTCTTGATGAGCGAATTGTCACCGTTACGCAAAGCGAGTAGTCTTGAGTCTGTAATGTT
>CAZSWB010000117.1:0-2989 GCA_964610675.1 uncultured Candidatus Saccharibacteria bacterium | reverse complement strand
AGAATCGTCAGAGGAATTGAGCGTGATGCGCAATAGTCAGTAAATACTTTCTCCAGCTGTGCTTTACGACGAGCATATTCCGACTCCGGTTGAGCGTACAGTACGGAAGATGATATAAGCACAAGATGAGTTGGTGGCTGAAGGTTTATGTTATTGATAAGACTCTCTTCGGCTGCCTGAAAGTTTTGAAGTGGCACATTGTTATCTATAAGATGCACAACCAAATCAAAGGTATCCGTTAGCACATCCTGATATGCGTCCAGTTGTACAAAAACATCCTTTCTATCTACCCAAAGCGATTTTTCCTTGCCAATCGAGAAGCAATCATACGTTCCAGCCAAAAGCTTCGCCAAATTTCTTCCAATAAAGCCCTCGCCCCCGAGCAGTAGTACTTTTTTGCGCCCCCGGAGCGCTGATACCGCGTATGCATCAAGCGTTTTACGCAAACCGTCCTCAAGCGAAAAAAAAGGCGTAAACATGTATTTCTTTTTAAGCTTCGCGTTGGAAATACTGCTGATTTGCACCTCGGGCTGACGGTCCTTGGCCAAACCGTACGATAGTTTCTTTCCTGAAATTTGAGAAACTAGCCCAATAAGATCAACAACGGAATAATTCTTACCTGTTGCGATATTTACACAATCACTTTCCGTAATATTCTCTTTTATTGCGATAAGTGCGTTCGCCACGTCTTCCACATGAATATAATCAAGTAATTGAGATCCGTCGCCATATACAAGCAGTTCTTCAGAGTCCGTCCCGAGAGCCTTTCTCATAAGCGTATTCACGAAACCCTTATTTTTGGCATTGCCGTAAACATTCGACAATCGAACAATTGCCAGACATATGCTCGGGTCTAGCAGATCTTGCAATAAGGCTTCAGCATCGCATTTAAATCGGCTATATTCGTCATGCGGATCCAGCGCATGATTCTCAGTTGCTGGTGTATCAGTTTCTCCATATACACGAACAGAAGAAAGATAAAACACTCGTTTAGGCATATTCGCATTTAGAACTTGGATGATATTTTTAAGATTGGCCAATTCTTTTTCGGCATCAAATCCAATACCTATCTGGCCGATCAGAATAAAAATAGTGTCTCCTCGGGGGAATCGTTTTTGTAATAGATCGGCATTTTGAACATCAAGCAAAAACACATCTAGACCCGAAGTTGCACCTCCGATATCCCGAGAAACACTTGCAACTGTTTCTCCATTACTATGAAGTGCCTCTATGAGGCTCGAGCCGATAAAGCCCGATCCTCCGACGATAATGCTGTCGTATTTACCACTCATACTTGCTCTTGATCTTGCTGTCGAAAGACCCACCACTTGGACGCGCTATATGCCCACGAAACAGCAATAATAAGTGCTACCGCCTTTGAATAATTGTAATAAAGCCCAAATCGATTGGTAAGTAAATGGACGATAACTTCAGTCAGCGTCAGTCCTACGAATGCAATAAATAAAAAATGAGCAAGCTTCTTCGTCTCCTTACCAGACGTATCATATTTAAAGGTCCATCTACTATGGAGGAAATATCCCAGGATACCACCGACGACAAACCCAAAAAACGTCGCCCAAAATAGACTAACTCCAAACAGAAGTAAACAAACATTCAAAACCACGTAATCAGCGGTGGCGTTCACCGCACCAACTATCCCATATCGCACAAGTTGATCCATATACAGCCCCTTATTGAGAGATTAATTTTTCCATTCCAACAACATACTTCGAATTTCGCGTAAGCCTCCATGGCCAGTTGGACGCAATAGCTGCTGCCCTTTTTTGATCTCGAGTAAGGTATTTCATCTCAAGAATGACCCCATCATGCGTAACCGGAGGAATACTGCGCAAAAAGGATGTTGTTGAAACTGAATAGGAAGTCCAATCTCTATCAACAGTAAGCCGCACTTCTCCGTCAGCTGAAATCCAATACGTTCGTACATATGAGTTTAATAATACAGGTCTTAAGTCTTGTAATAAAGCTCGCCAGTATGGAGACAAAGAAGATTTACTCACTAAGCTTTGAAGAGTTGACTGCTTTATACAATTCTCAACGGAGAAAGAGGTCAGGTGAAAGCTTTTTTTCATTCCCACCTCTCCATTCTTCATTTTAATTTCCAACACAGGATGTGCGACTGTACCAAACGTATCACCGTACCACCGCACACGGATCTTGGAACGCGCAGCGACACCTGCTAGATGACTTTCATAATGACCTAAGTCAATGGAATCAAAATAGATATTATTCACACGACGCTCATGATGTAACGTGTGAAAAAGAGCGGGGTGAAGCTTGATATTGATATCCACCAAATATTCATCATTTTGAGAAATATAGAATTTGCGCTCGAATCGTTCCGTTGAAGGCGATGAATTCATAGATAATGGCATCTCTAATCAACTTGACCGGCAATATTCTTCAAGGTAGCCGGCTGCACTTTTCCATCGATTTTTAAAAATGATTTTTCCTCAACCAAAAACCGAGTGGCGATGTTTTTCATGATTAGGTTCGTAAGGGATAGTTTAGCAGGTCCAAACTCAGATTTTTTTTGATACAGCGCCAATCCAATCTCGCTATCCTCAATCTCTACAGTATCTACATCCACGTTCGATAAGTCCTTACTCGCAATTCCTATATGCGCTTTCGTAATGGCAATATTGCTTCCACGCAAGCGACTATCTTCACCAATACTCATTCCCTTGTCACCAATGTCGACCCCTCGATATCGAGTCACCTGAATATCGCTTCCGGAAATATCCAACCCATCGTTTCCAGATCGCTCAACAAACATATCCTCTATAATCCCGTCGGAAAAATCCGCATCAAGCGCATCTGCAAAGACGTCTTGAAAAACGGAATCGCGAAGCGTAAATTCAGATCGAATTATATTTAGCGCGTCGTCACTCGCATGGTTATCTTTAAAGGAGCATGCCAAACAATCAAGCGGCGATTCATAAAAGGTCACTGCGCCGGTCATCGTCCAACT
>CAZSWB010000116.1:0-3019 GCA_964610675.1 uncultured Candidatus Saccharibacteria bacterium | reverse complement strand
CTTGACGTGACTCCTTTAACGCTCGGCCTTGAAACGCTCGGCGGAGTACGTACGAGTTTGATTGATAAGAATACGACTATCCCTGCAAAAAAATCTCAGGTGTTCTCCACGGCTGCGGACAATCAGACATCTGTTGAAATTCATGTGTTGCAAGGGGAGCGGGAGATGGCACAGGATAACAAATCGCTCGGCCGATTTATCCTAGATGGTATACCACCAGCACCCCGTGGAGTACCCCAAGTTGATGTTACGTTTGATATCGACGCAAATGGAATTTTGAATGTATCTGCCAAAGACAAAACATCCGGAAAAGAACAGCATATCCGCATCGAGGGTACGTCCGGTATGTCCAAAGAAGAGATCGAACGCATGCAGCAAGATGCGCAAAAGTTTGCGGAAGAGGATAAAAAGAAAAAAGAGGCGGTTGAAATAAAGAACACGGGGGAGCAGGCCGCATACATGGCGGAGAAGGCGCTTCGTGAAGACGGAGAAAAGATTAAGCCGGAGACGAAGAAATCCGTGGAGGATAAAATTGCCGCACTGAAGACGACGCTTGGTGGTACGGATGCACAAAGCATCAAGAAAGCGACGGACGAGCTGCTTGTGGAAACACAGAAAATTGGACAAGAAATGAGCGAGGCTCAAAAGACAGAAGATCAAAAATCGAATGAACAAAAACCAGAGACGGGCGAAGTGGTAGACGCTAAACCGGAAGAACCTGCTGCGTAGCGGGCGCTAGCGTATGGCTGATGACTACTATGAAATTCTTGGTGTCACTCGCACTGCAACGCAGGATGAGATAAAGAAGGCATATAGAAAACTCGCGCACAAACACCACCCCGACAAAGAGGGTGGTGATGAAGAGGCGTTTAAAAAAGTAAGCGCAGCGTATGAAGTGCTGCGCGATCCGCAAAAACGTACGCAGTACGATCAATTCGGTGCCGGATTTGACGGCAATGCGGGTCAAGGTCCGTTTGGTGGATATTCTCAAGGCGGGTTCACGATTAATATGGATGATCTGGGCGGAGACATCTTTGAGTCATTCTTCGGGGGAGGTGCGCGCAGAGGAGCGCGAACGAGATCTCGAGGACACGATGTGGAAACGGACGTTGAAATTTCCTTTCGAGAGTCGGCAGAGGGCGTGGAGCGCGTCGTTGAACATCGAATATTTACGACGTGCTCGAAGTGCAATGGAAATGGCGCAAAGGTGGGAACTCCGATCGAACAGTGTAAGACTTGTAACGGGCAGGGAAGTGTCGCTCTTACCCATCAAACGCCATTTGGAGCATTTAGTCAACGTACGGTATGTCAAACGTGCCAGGGAGAAGGAAAGATAGCGTCTACGCCATGCGAAGTATGCGGTGGCGAGGGGAGAGAAAAAACAAACAGAAAGATTACCATTACGATACCTGCAGGTATCGCGAACGGACAATCCATCCGGCTCACCGGCAAAGGAGAAGCGCCGGTGCGAGGAGGGGAACCGGGAGATCTGTATGTCCGTATTCATGTTACGCCGGATCGAGTACTTACGCGGGACGGAAACAACGTTCGATCTACGGCAAGCATTTCATTTGTGGACGCTTCACTTGGAACAAAGCTGGAAGTCACTACACTTTCCGGCACTCAAGTGATAACCATTCCCGCGGGTACGCAGCCGGGTACGAATTTCAAGCTCCATGGAGAAGGATTTCCTTCATTGCAATCTTCGGGAAAAGGCGACCACATTGTGACCGTGCGGGTGGAAATACCAAAGAAACTGTCTCGCAAGCAAAAAGATCTTTTGGAAACGTTCCGAGAACTTCCGAAAAAGGGATTATTTTTCTGAAGCGTACAGCTGCACATGAAATACCCATCGGTTTTGTATAAACCGATGGGTATGGTTGCGTCGGAAACGCGATAATCACTCTTGAGCCATTGGGTTTTCATCCGTGAAGTAATTGCCGCATTCCTGGCAAATTCCATATGTACTTGCGCATGCATCGCATACGTGTTCCGCAGTGCTGGATCGCTCACCATCCCCTGCACATTCTTTGTTATCCGGTGGCTCGCATGGACACATCATAGCGCCGCCAAACACACGGCGGCTGTCTTCTGGTTTATTTGCGCAGGCGGTACAATACGGCATGATCGCTTCCTCGCTAACGTTGACGAAAAAGAACAACAAGCTCACTATGAGCTTTTAGCAGCATACACCTTACATTCGAAGTTGCAATACGTGTGCGATACGAAACTTTTGCTTACTCGGTACTCGAGTATTCGCGGTCGATGGAGAAATAAATTTCAAGTGATGCGAACAGGAGGCTGAGAACGATTGGGCCGAGTAAGAAACCAAGTGGTCCAAAAAAGCTTATGCCTCCTAAAATGGAAAGAAGAATCAAAAACGGATGTAATTGCATACCTCTTTCGACCATGAACGGACCCAGCACGTTATCAACCAACCCCACTGCGATGATGCCCCACGTGAGCAAGCCGAGAGCAGGAAATACATCACCGGTAAAGTAGAGGTACAAAATGCCGGGGAATATGACAAGCGCGGTCCCTATACCCGGAACGATAGCCGACATTGCCGCGACACTTCCCCAGAGAACCGCATTGGGTACGCCAAAAATGACAAATCCGATGCCGGTTAATATGCCCTGAGCAAATGCAATGGCGAGGCTACCGCGGGTTACCGAATTAATCGCGATACCCAGCTTGTGAAAAATCGCTTCATCGTGCATGTCTTGGAGTGGGCTCAGGGATATAACTGCTTTTTTAAGCTTGTGGCCATCCTTGAAGAGATAATACAGGGCGACAAGAAATACAAAGGTGCTCAGCATCAGTTTTGCCACATTCGCAAAGATTGGTCCAAGGCGTTGGAGAAGCCAGTTGAGTCCTTCTCGTATGTACTGCTTTACGTCTACCGAAAATTCTATAGGGATGGGGGAAATAATAGAGAGGTATTCGATGGTGTTATTGATATCTTGAGAAATAGCGGTAGTGCTGCCATTTTCTACCAACGAAGAGTAAAAATCCGTTG
>CAZSWB010000115.1:1722-3043 GCA_964610675.1 uncultured Candidatus Saccharibacteria bacterium | reverse complement strand
CCTATGGAGTGCGTTTTAGATACCGACAAGAAAAAGTGAAATCAAAGATTATCAAAAAGGGTGATGAGTACGCGATACAACCAATCAGGAATCAAGATGACATTGCCTCAGGTCAAACCGCGGTGATATACGATGGGGATGTGTGTATAGGGGCGGGGATTGTTGTATAATCGAACAAGGAGGTTCTATGGGACCCAGAAAAATGAGAATGCTTACTGAAGAGCAGAGACGTGCTCGGGATGAGCGTTTCCGGAAAGCGGTAGAAAAAATTGAAGCATCCCCAGAGCACATCGCTCTAATGAAGATAATTGAAGGTTAAAAGAACATCGATTTGAGGATTCGAATCAATGTTCGGTGACACATGTTGTACACGTGTCACTTTTGTTTTTTCATAAAAATTTTGTGATAATACAGTGATGGATATACTCATCACAAAAGCGGACGGAACTAAAGAAAAGTTTGATGTTGCAAAGCTTGAAGGTTCACTTAAAAGAGCTGGAGCAAACACTAAAGTTGTTCAGGATATTATTGAAACGGTCGAAAGAGAGCTCGTTGAGGGCATCAAAACAAAGGAGATTTATCACAAAGCATTCCAGCTTTTACATAAAGAGGAAAAGCCAATTGCCCTCAAGTACTCACTCAAACGCGCAATCATGGAACTTGGTCCATCTGGATTTCCGTTTGAAAAATTTATTGCAGAAATATTTAAGTATAAAGGCTACACTGCGGAGACAGGCAAGATTGTAAGGGGTTTTTGTGTTGAACATGAGGTAGATGTGGTGGCATGGAATGCCAACAAACTTATCATGTGTGAAGCAAAATTTCACAACGACCCCGGGATGAAATCGGACCTCAAGGTGGCATTGTATGTAAAAGCACGCTTCGATGACTTACGTAAGATGACGTATAAATACGGAAAAGAACGAAAGCTTGATGAAGGTTGGCTTATTACCAATACAAAGTTTTCTTCGACAGCTATAGAGTATGGTTCGTGCCAAGGGGGACTAATAATGGTTGGATGGAACTACCCACCGAAAGGTAATCTTCATGACATGGTGCTCGAAGCAAAACTCCATCCAGTCACATGCCTTACATCACTTACGGGGCGAGAAAAAAAATTTATCTTGAGCCAGGGTCTTGTTCTCTGTAAGTCTATTATCGAAAACCCAGGACTTCTGCCGTTGATGGGACTTTCTCCCGTGAAGGCGAAAAAGGTGATGGAGGAGATTAGTTTGTTATAAATATAAGAAAAAGCGCAGCCGGTTGGCTGCGCTTCGAGTTTGTATCGTTACCTTGGTTAGGTAGCGATTAGTTGTCTTTG
>CAZSWB010000115.1:0-1712 GCA_964610675.1 uncultured Candidatus Saccharibacteria bacterium | reverse complement strand
CGAACTCTTGAGGAGTTCATTGTGGGTCCCTGATGAAACGATACGTCCTTTTTCAAGGACGAAAATCTGATCGGCATGTTGCACTGTAGCGAGTCGATGAGCGATAATGATTGTCGTTCGCCCCACGCTTGCTTTCGATATTGCTCTTTGAACATCAGCTTCGGTAATCCCATCTAGTGATGCGGTTGCTTCATCAAGAATGAGAATTTTGGGATTGAGTGCAAGAGCACGTGCAATCGCCAGTCGTTGACGTTCGCCTCCTGAAAGATTTTTCCCATCTTGCCCAACTTTTCGGTCCAAGCCTTCTGGGAAGTCACTTATGTCTAGCTCAACAAGTCTCAGGAGAAGGAGCATATCGTCGTCAGAAAGTTCTTCATGAGAACCCATCTGAAGATTTTCCCTAATACTCATGTCGAGCATGAGAGTCGACTGGTCAACAACTGCGACTTGCTTATAAAATTCGTGGAGTGACAAGTCTTTTAAGTTATGACCATCAATGCTGATGGTCCCACACGTTGGATCGTACCCCCGAAGTAACAAAGTCATGAGGGTTGATTTACCTGAGCCTGTGCGTCCGACGATAGCCACAGTTTGACCTGCGTTGATGCGCAGGTTTATGTTGTGAAGTATCTCCCGGGGTTTTTTGGCTAGTTTTGGTGCTTGACCCTCCTCATCTTCATGAGTAGGGTAGTTGAAGTGTATGTTTTCAAAACGTATGTACCCATGAAGACTGCTCAATACCTTTGGATTTTCGATTTCCTTGATTGCGGGGATCTTGTCAATGAGATTGAAAAACTTCTCAACCGACGCAATTTCCGTGAGGACGTTCTGATAATCAGTGCAAATCGTTCTCATAGTGCTTCCAATCTGGTGTGCCCAGTACATCGCTGTAACAAGGCTACCGAGACTGAAATTTGAGTTATAGATCAGATATGCACCCGCTATCAAAATCGAAGCTCGGTTGAGCTCAATCATCAGTGAAAGCGTACGGTCCCACAATGACATGTAAGAGTTTATGTTAATGGCGCACTCGGCTGCTGGATGCATGAATTGGTCTCTGTACCTATCACGCATCCGTTCCTCTTGGCAAAAAGTTTTGATGAGACTGACTCCTCGAAGAAGTTCATCACGTTGCTTACTTGAAGCAAGTGCAAGGTCTCTCCGTTTCTTGACCAAAGGATTATAAATCCTCTCCATCCTCCATTGAAGCAGGCCGTACACACTCATAAAGAAAAATGTAATGCCGCCAAGAACCGGTGAGAGTATCGTAAGAATGACACAACTCACGAGTCCTTGAACCGCAAGAGGGCCATATTGCTGAACAATCATCTTTGCAAGGTTTTGCATTGAATTTTGTCCCGCAGAGATGATCTCTTGCGAGAGTCCAGAGTGAATGTTTTTGTGTTGTCCGATTGAGAATGCGAAGTATCGATCGATCGTCTTCATTCGTAAATCTTTTTGGATAGGGAACCATACTTTGTTCATATCCAGCGTATGCCGGAAATAATCAATGTATGTGCTCACTACAGCGAGTAGGAGGCCGATTGCAGCATAGATTGCCGTAACCTCGAGGCCACTTTTTTGAGTGAGGGAATCGATGACCTTGCCAAACAAAAGTGGCCCGATCAACTCGATCCCTTTCATCAAAAAGGTTAAAAGGATAACCGTGAGAATTTCTTTCCGGTATCCGTCGTACGCACTAAGGATGCGTT
>CAZSWB010000114.1:0-3059 GCA_964610675.1 uncultured Candidatus Saccharibacteria bacterium | reverse complement strand
TCAGTATCAAGAATTCGTTTTGCTTCCTCTCGAACAAGTTTGATCATTTCATAGTCTAACAACGAAGCAACTCGCAAGTTTCCGAATCCTGATTGTTCAAGGCCATACATTTCTCCCGGTCCCCGAAATCGCAAATCAGCCTCCGCGATTTCAAAACCGTCATTCGTGGATGCGAATAACGATAATCTACCGCTCTCGACGGCTTGTGCGTCGGTCGGCACAACATAACAAATGGATTTATGCTCTCCACGCCCAATGCGGCCACGGAATTGATGTAACTGTGCCAGCCCAAAGCGCTCAGCGCCTTCAATCATCATAACCGTAGCGTTCGGTACGTTCACGCCAACTTCCACAACAGCCGTCGCAACGAGCAACTGAATCGCACCCGCAGCAAAGTTATTCATCACACCCTCTTTTTCCTCTGCATTCATCTGCCCATGCAGCAAACCAACTGCAATTCCCGGAAAGAGCTTTTGAATTTCTTTGTATGCCGCATTCGCGGACTTCACCGCGAGCTTTGCGGAGTCTTCAATAATGGGAGTGATAATGTACGCTTGCCTGCCGGCGTGCAGCTGCGTAAGCATATCTATAATCGCATCGTCTCGCATATCGGGATGAATGATCCGCGTCTCAATCGGCTTTCTCCCCGGAGGCAATTCATCAAGAAGTGAATTTTCCAGATCCCCATACACCGTAAGGCTCAGTGTGCGAGGTATGGGTGTTGCGGTCATGGAAAGCAAATGCGGAACTCTTCCCTCTTCGATAGATAGCAGGGTCTTTCTCTGTGCAACTCCAAATCTATGCTGTTCATCAATAACGGCGAGCCCGACCCCGAACGCTTCCACGTGTTGCTGGAGCAATGCGTGCGTACCCACTACGCAAACAGGTTCTCCTTTCTGTAGCATTTCATAGACGGCTTTTTTTTCTTTCGCCTTCATCGCCCCTATCAGCAAATGAACTTTCTTTGCTCCAAAACGCTCCCTGAACAGTGCAGCCTGCTGCCGAGCAACAATTTCCGTAGGTGCCAAATACAACACTTTTTTCTTGTGACTAAGCGCTATATGCGCAGCGATAAGAGCAACCGCACTTTTTCCGGAACCGACATCCCCTTGTAGCAGACGATTCATCGGGTATGACTGCCCCATATCCTGAGCAATCTCACCGATTGCGCGAGATTGAGCTTTGGTTAGCGGAAATGGAAGCGTTGCGATATGTGCGTCAATTTCATTCTTTGTAGTAGGAAGCGCATACGCATGCGCCTCAAGCACCCGCTGCTTGCGTACAATTGCCGCGAGTTGTAAAAAAAACAATTCATCAAACTGTAATCGCCTCTTCGCGCGCTCTAATGATTCTTGCGAATCCGGGAAATGAACTTGGGTAATGGCCTCCTGAATTCCGACCAGGTCGTTCCGGGCAATGATGTCTTTCGGTAAATATTCCGGTACCAAACGAATCGCGGGAAGCAATTCTTTCACCTGGTATCGTATGAAGCGTGAAGAAATCCCGGTACTTTCGCTGTAAATAGGAGTAATTGCCGCGGTGTGAATTCGCTGCGAAGAGGAAGAAGCAAACTCGAGCGCTGGAGAACGCATCGCAAAATGAGGTTTCTTCTCTTGTGTTACGGCTTTTTTTAAAAATCTTGGCTCTTCTACCGTACCGGCAACATAGAGTTTCGTGCCCACAAACACCTTGCGTTGTAAAAATTGGAGATTAAACCACACCACGTGCAGTATTCCCGTGCCGTCATTGATATCCACGTATATCCGGAGTAGTTTGCGTTTTCCATAAAATCCTCTGCTCTCCCGTATGGAAACAACCGTGCCACACACGGTCATCTGCTTTCCAACCTCCAGGTTCGCAATATCGGATAAAGCAGAAAAATCTTCATACTTTCGGGGAAAGTGAAATAATATATCTCGGACATACTCTATACCAAGACGTCCAAACGCCTTCGCACGAGCAGGGCCAACCCCCTGCAAATCAGTTATACGAGAAGAAAGCGTAATTGCCATATATACCTTATCGTACAGTAAAAAGTCGAAAAGGGACTTTTAGAAAGTCCCTGTAGGTGTCTGATTACATGGCTATTTCCGTCAAAGCGACGAAAACTTCCAATGTTTTTGGTCAGATTGTCATTAAAGAGCAGAAAGAGCGTCTCTACCGCCTATAGTACAGTATCTGTATCTTTTTTCAAGTTGACGGCCACTTCACGATTCAGCGGCCAGGATGCTTTCCCCCCTAACAATACGGTCTGATACAGCTGCATATCGCCCCATGCAAATGCCGCCTGTGAGCTCTGTAAATACAACATCCACATCCGAAAGAATTGATCATCAAACATGTTCACTATTTCCTCTTTGTGCGCCGTTACATTTTTTGCCCACAAATTCAGTGTCTTTACGTAGTGCTGCCAAAGATTTTCACAGTCGGCTACAAGCAATTGCTCCTTCCCCACACCTCCCATTATCTCACGCAGCAATGGAATGTATCCCCCCGGGAAAATGTATTTTTCCACCCATGGGTTTTGTCCGCTGTCTTCTTCGCTTGTGCGCGCTATGGTATGCAACAGCGAGACACCATCATCTTTCAACATTTTTTTCCAAATCCGGAAAAACTCCGGGATTTGAGGTTTCCCTACCGCTTCAAACATCCCGATACTAATTATACGATCATATTTCGTGTTCGGTTCTATTTTTGGAATATTTCTGAAATCTGTGACAAGAATTCGAACCCGATCCGCAATTCCGAGCTTTTTTGCTTTCTCATGAATAAATGCAGCTTGCTCCTTTGCCGGGGTTACACCGGTTACGACCGCGCCATAATTGGTCGCCGCATGGAAAAGCGCCCCTCCCCATCCGCAACCGATATCCAGCAGCGTCATTCCTTTTTCCAGACGAACCTTTTTGCACACAAGGTCATTTTTTTGGAGCTGCGCAGTTTCCAGAGAGTCCGAGTTATTGAGAAAGTATGCGCACGTATACGTTCTCGACCGGTCCAGCCACAGACTATAGAAGTCATTTCCAATATCATAATGGTGCTGGGCATTTTTTTCCGCAGTA
>CAZSWB010000113.1:0-3096 GCA_964610675.1 uncultured Candidatus Saccharibacteria bacterium | reverse complement strand
TCAATTTCCTGATTGGCTTTTGATAATCCTCTTGATATATCCACAAGTGTTTGTTTAATGAATTCTTGTAATTCCATATGTCCACGCTTATATTACCAGGTCGAACCAAAATACTTGATTATCTACTTGGAGAGATTCAGATAGTGGTTGCCATCTTCATATAAAAACCCCGAATCATTGAGAAATGATTGGGGGAGGTAAAAGATTGAAAAGATTTCCATTCCTTAGCTCTGTTGCCGGATATCTTCAGATGGTGCGGATTCCGAGAGATTGTGTTCAGAGGCGTCTTCAATGTATCGTTCCCAATCACTCTCCACTTTTCCTGATCCGCCACAGATACTGCACGTACTCGTAGGGATATCTCCATAGCCATACGGCCAGGGATCATCGGATCCAAAGCTATGACATTCATCGCACGTGACAAGTTCCACTTTTTGCTGATGTCGCAAATTACACCTTTCGCACACCCGGACATTTTTCCCTGGCTTAACTTGATAGCGCCAGTCGTGTCCTTGTTTGATACAAATATCCGTTACCACTTTTTTAGAGCAATAAATGCATTGCTCAGTCTCAGTTGTGGTAGTCGTATCAATCACTTGTAATGTGCACCCAAATAGAAAGCAACGGATTCGATAAAGCATTTTTTATTCTCCCGCATTAAAAAGAACCGTAACCCTGAACCCCTCGTCCCTATTGTATGTATGTCTATTTTTGCTGTCCGGGGAGTAGGAGTTGAACCTACCTTGACGGATTTACAGTCCGCTGCATAGCCGATCTGCCATCCCCGGGTGGAGCCAGCTGTCGGAATCGAACCGACACTCCACGGTTTACAAAACCGTTGCTTTACCATTAAGCTAAGCTGGCATTAATATACGAAAGCTAGTATTCAGTGAATTATCGTATATTATGAATGTATGACAGAAAAACAAGAAATTATCAACACTTTACTGCAAAATTCCGCAGAGATTATCAAAGAAGACGAATTCCGTTCCCGCTTGGAATCAGAAAATAATCTTACCCATTACATTGGATTTGAAATATCGGGATACGTTCATATTGGACAGGGGATCATGGCCGCGTTGGTGATCAAAGACTTACAATCGCTCGGCGTAACATGCACCATATGGCTGGCTGACTGGCATACAGCTATAAATGGAAAGCTCGACGGTACGAAAGAGACAGCTGCAAAAATTGGAACGAGGTACTTCACCGAAGCTATGAAAGCTTGTTTATTTGCAGTTGGCGCGGATGCGAATGCAGTGGAATTTCGTTTGGCAAGTGATTGGTATCGAGAGCATCACGATACGTATTGGACAACGGTGATTGACGTAGCCAAGCACACTACCATCTCACGCGCTCTTCGCAGCATTAGTATCATGGGAAAAGAAGCGGGAGAAGACGCAGAGCTTGCAACGCTTATATATCCGGTAATGCAAGTTGCCGATGTATTTTCACAGAACTTGGATATTGCGCATGCGAGCATGGATCAGCGCAAAGCCCATGTGGTGATGCGCGATGTAGCGGATAAAGTAGCTCCCGGGAAACCAAAACCGATCGCACTGCATCATCCGCTCATTGATAGCCTTACCGGTGAGAGTAAGATGAGTAAATCGAAACCGGATTCCGCTATTTTCATTCACGATAGCGAAGAAGATATTGAGCGGAAAATTCGCAAAGCGTTTTGCGAAGAAAAGAATATTGCAAAAAATCCAATCTTGAACTGGACGAAGCACATCCTCTTTTGGAGGCGCAGCTCTCCCATTGTTATTCAGCGAAAGAAAGAGCATGGCGGGACGGTGGAGTTCACAACATATGAAGAATTGGAAACGGCGTATGCATCAGGTGAGATACACCCGATGGACTTAAAGACGACGGTTGCGAGAGAAATAGCTTCACTGTTACAGCCCGCGCGCGAACATTTCGCAAAACCAGAAATTGCAGAAATGAAAAAAGAGTTAGACAATGTTATCGCCAAGCGAGGATAGCGAAAAAGACAAAGCGCAGGCGGCTTTGGAGCAGCTCCCGATAATGGTAGGGGAATGCTATCTGCACTATAAAGGAGGAGAGTATGAAGTGATTGCGCTCGCGTGCCTGGAAAGTACGCTTGAGCCTCTTGTGATATATAAAAGCCCGCAACATAACGATACTGTGTGGGCGCGCACATACGAAGATTGGAACTCGGAAGTAAAGTGGGAGGGAAAAACGGTACGACGATTTAGGAAAAAGTGAGCCAGCAGTGGGAATCGGACCCACGGTCTCGTCATTACCAATGACGTGCTTTACCACTAAGCTATGCTGGCATACGTGTATGATAGGGGCAAGTTGGTACCTTGTACAACATGTGGCTCCAAGATGGTACTCTATATCCATGTTTGGTTTGTTGAAAAGTCCGCTGTTGTGGATTCTGGTCGTCTTTTTTGGCACCGGAACGGTGCTATTCTTTCAAGGTAATTCATTTCGGAGCGAGGAAATACATGTGCAATTGGAAGCGCCAGTTCCCAAGGAGATTCCTTCTTTAAACGCACTGCTGGTCCAGGTGGACGAAGAATCCGGACGGCGGCGCATATTGGAGTGCAGTAAGAACGGGTGCGTACCGAAGGAGCCGCCAAAATCCGTGGGTGTGCAGTCGCTTTCGGATGGAAATGCTTGGTATCGATATGCGGAACATAAGGGCAAAAATGGACGACAGGCAACGGTGTTGGAGAAAATTGATGCAGCGGGGAATGTGCAAACGATTACGGAAGAAAACCCGCTCGTAAAACCTCGTGCGATGATCGTCAGTACCGACAGCAGAAAGATAGCATATTTTCTGGATAACATTCATGATCGAGCGAAATTAACCGAACTGTGGGTGTACGATAGCAAGCAAGACGGTTCAAAAGTGCTTGTCGAGAAGTTGCGTCGCTCTGACATCGCGTCAAACGTGCGATGGAACACCACTTCGCGTCTTGTATGGTTTCTTCAAGAGTCCGGCACCAAAAAAGATTTGATTGTGGCTCATCTGGGCGGAACTGCCGGAATACCGAAGTTTACGGGAATTGATTGGAACGCGCATGCGACAGTGGCGGACATCGGGGTTATGGATATTAACGATTC
>CAZSWB010000112.1:2559-3102 GCA_964610675.1 uncultured Candidatus Saccharibacteria bacterium | reverse complement strand
AATAATGAACTAGAACTTCTGAAGAAATGCGGACAATGTCCGTACGCCGTACCCGGTTGCTCCGAATTGCCAGTACGGAAGGAGCGGCTGCTCCGCATATATCGGTCCCGCTATATCAAGATGCGCCCATGGCGTAACCTTTTCTGAAGCAGCAGACCCGACGAATTCTTGTAAAAAAAGTGCCGCGGTAATCGCTCCGCCCGTCTTCATTGTTGACGTATTTCGCACATCGGCAACCACGCTTTGTACCGTAGGTCGATATTCTTCCGGCAACGGAAATTCCACCAACCCTTCACCCGCTTCTTTGGCAGCATCCAACAACGCTGCATTCAATGATTCGTTGTTCCCGAACAATCCCGCATGCGTATCGCCGAGCGCAACCACACATGCTCCCGTGAGCGATGCCAAGTCTACAAGCGCATCCGGCTTGAATGTACGAGCATACGTGATCGCATCGGCGAGCGTAACTCTTCCTTCCGCATCGGTATTGGTGATTTCAACTGTTTTTCCTTTGGCATTTCCATTATTTCGCCAAGTCCATTG
>CAZSWB010000112.1:0-2549 GCA_964610675.1 uncultured Candidatus Saccharibacteria bacterium | reverse complement strand
CAATCGTCTTGCCATCCATGGTCGCAATAACATCTCCGGGTCGATACGCATCTCCGGAAGGCATGTTTTCACACGCGAGAATAATCCCATGGACTGCGACGTCGAGTTTCAGGTGGGGAAGGAGGGAAAAGAGCCCCAATACCGTTGCAGCGCCTGCCATATCTATTTTCATATTTTCCATGAATTGCGCCGGCTTCAGCGAAAGCCCTCCGGAATCAAACGTGATTCCTTTTCCGATAAGGGCAATACTCTTCTTTGGTTTCTTTTTTGGCGTATATCGCAAATGAATCACGTACGGTTCTGCTTTGGATCCTCGAGCCACCGCAAGAAACGCTGAAAATCTTTTCTTCTCCGCTTGCTTGCGATCCATAATCGTGCAAGAGATTTGCGACGATGATGCAGCGATGTTCTTTGCTTCGTTCACAAGAATCTTCGGCGACATATGCGAAGCAGGTTGATTAATCAAATCTCGCGTCAACGATACCGCGTCCGCGGCATTTTGTGCGCGTTTCAGAATGCTCTTCGCCTTTGGAATATCGTTACGCGAGGATACATGAATTGCAACAGACAGCAGACGACGAACGTCTCGTTCTTCTCGTATCTGCGTGCTGTATTCTACAAACCAATAATCGGTAAGGAACACTGATTCCGCCACGGCTGAAAGGAGCTGCAATTGAGGTACTGCAAGACTCATTTCGCGTAATGCGTGCTTGCGACCATCTACGATTACCGTCGCCAGTGCGCGTCGAATACCTTCTGCGCGCCGTTCATCCGAAAGATTCGCATCTCCCGTACCGAGTACGGCAATAAAGGGTACACCAAAACCAGGGGGCGCGACAAACATTTCCGCACTACCCCAGACACCTCGAAACTTCACCTTTTTCATGAGCGTGCCTATAATGCGCGCATCTTCTTTCGAAAAAAAATCTGAAGTATCAAGGCTCGTATCCACAGGAAAAATGAGAAGGTCTCCCTTTGCATCTCGGATCGGCGAAGCGGTAATAGATAGTTTTGGCATAGCCATCTATCGTAACGCATCGCCAGAGAAAATACCACTGCCTATGCTTCCTTTTTATCCCCTGCAAAAAAGACCAGCGCAAGAATGACGGATAGCACACCCACGATCATTTGAATCCATGGCTGTCCACCAGTCAGATTCGCGAGGCTTCTATACAGCGCCGGAATCAAATGGACTAATCCACCGACCAAGAGCAATACTGCCGCCCACAATTGTAAACTTTTGTTATTCATATCTATCACCTCCTTCGTCAGATGAAAAAAGATCTTTTGCAATATCCATATATGCGCTATTCCCGTGCATCTCCTGCTCCCAGTACCAATATTCCGCGCCCCACCAATATGCGATGGGGAGCTGAGTCCGCGTAGCAAAGCGGGCAATATTCACAAAACGATCGGGAGAAAACGACGCGTTACGTTCATCCGGCGACATTTCCGGAAACGGCTTGCTTCCCCAAGGTTCCCCTTGAAGTTCGGAAATAACGACTGCCTTGTTACGAAGCAATCCGATGTACCGCGCCTTCATACGATACACCCATGCGGGAAAGATGTAATCGTAATGGAAGAGTTTTTCAGTACGACCGGAGAATACGGTGCGGTACATGGTGGTACCGAACGCGTCTCCGTATGCAGAAGCATGCAGCCACGAACTTAATTCCCCGGAATCGGTAATGAGGATCGGACGAGACGGATCAAGCGCGCGAATTGTATCCTGTTCCTGTACGAGAAACTTCGTATCGGCGGGAGGACAAACGCCGAATGAAAAGAGGGGTTCGTTCTCTAATTGCCACATCACAACCGCCGAATTGTCCTGGTACCGCTCAACGACGTGAGCAATCAATGCAAGCACATGCCGTTGTTGTTCTTGCTCAGGAATATCATTCGCCCACTCAGGAACATGACACTCTGGCCAACGAGGCAATTTCCGTCCTACGGCCAGCAACACGTCAGCACCATGGTTCTCTGCCTCCGTAATTTGATAGTCCAGATCGGAGAAGTCATATACTCCCTGTACCGGCTCAATGCGGTCCCAGTATGCAGCCAAACGAAAATGTTTTACGCCCACGTCGCGAAGGAGTGCCTGATAGGCAGGCTTCCACTGCAACCCGATACCTTCCGCATGCGGAGCGGAGAATGACACGCCGTACGCTTGAGGAGGAGAGAAAGGGGAAGGAACAGCAAGATATATCAAGAGGGCGATGAGTAGAATGCCAAAGAGAGGAAGTATTTTTCTCTTGCGATAGCTCATTCCACGAGATTTTTTTTGCTTCTTCTTCATAGCGCCAGTGCTCCAATCCCCACCCGTACGAGAACCAACCCCTCCATTTTTTGCACCAGTGCACGTCTGTTTGTTTCTTCAACGAACAGCTTGGGAAAGAATCTCGACACGATAAGCGCAAGAAGAAATACGGCCGCATATTGCACCCCCTGGAGCGCGTTTATAACAGATACGCTTCCAAGACTGATCGCGTAATGCTGTAGTAAGAACGCTCCCGCAGCAAGTACCTTGTTCGAAACAAACACAACTTGTG
>CAZSWB010000111.1:0-3113 GCA_964610675.1 uncultured Candidatus Saccharibacteria bacterium | reverse complement strand
TGTTCCGCACTTGATCCGGTCTCAACGAGCAATATAGAAAACCTCCTGATGCATCTGAAGCAGGATTATGCTCTTATTGTGGTGACACATAATTTGCAACAGGCACATCGTATTGCTGATGACGTTGGATTTTTCCATATGGGGCGGTTGGTTGAGTTTGGCGCAGTGAAGCAAGTGTTTGAACAACCGGCACATCAACTCACGCGTGATTACGTTCATGGGGTGTTTGGGTAAGATGCATGGCAAAGCGAAGATGAAATCAGGTCGAATTGATCAAGCTATCTTAGGAATCAAAAAAAATGAGCCCGAAACTTTTTTAGTGTCGGGCTCGGTGCGTATTGCTTTGGCAAAGCGGTTACCCAATGATCGGGTTGCGAGACTCAGCTTCTGAGAGGCGTCTATGAAGGTCCTCAACTTTCTCTTCCTGTGTCATCTCTTCCCATGGTTTCCACCCACGTTTACGGCGGCAGTTATTGCATAGCGCTTCAAGAGCATTTGCCGGAGCCGTAACTCCCTCTGCGCCACAAACACTGCAAGTCGTAAGAATCGCCATTGTCATTCCTCGCTTTCTTATGTTGGATATTCCGGTACATCCGTGCAGTTCGCATTGCTGGCGTAGGATATACCGCCAACATCTTCCTAGATGCACTTCTACGGGGAGTGTCATCTTGCCTGCCGGCTTTACTTCGGGAAGTACCGTGTACAATTCATCATCACAGTGGTGACATCGCGCATCTTCGTTAAGATTACGGTGCCAGCGAATCTTCTTGCGAAGCTTCATTGTTTCTCGTCGAAGCTCGAAAAGAGACATCTTCTTTATGTCATCATCTTTTTTTCTTGTCATGGGACTCCTTACTGTAAAAGAACCGTTGCTTTCTGTAATGTATCATAATTTCGTTACATAGTTCCAAGTTCCCGGAAAAGAAAAAAATGATACGGGAGATATACCGAGGCTTGAACGTGGCATGTAGCAAGAAGTACCCATCCAATGAGAGCACCAAGCGCGTACAACCCTAAAGCAAAAGGAACCGCGAGCATTAGAGACAAGATTACTGCCATGAAACCGAAAATAAATATCCAACCAACCACGTTACCTACGTTATCACCCGCGGTAGCGATGATGGCTTCGTCCCATCCGTTCATAAGCAAAATTTTAGTAACGTACACAAAACTAACCACGAATCCAAGTGGGGAAATTATGAGCCCAATAAACCCACCTTTCTTTGCAGGGCTTAGAGCGCGCCAGTTCATACTCAATAGATTATCACATCTCGTAAATCGATCAAAACCGTATATCCAGCTTTGAATATCGTCGAAGTTGCAGATTGGCGAAGTTTTTCATGCGACGGTGCATTGCATGCCAAAGCGGTTTTTTGGCGAAATCAGGACGTTTACAGCCATATCTCGATCCGAACAATAATAAGTAAGCGAGGGCTTGAAAGCTTGGTTTGTATTCCATACACTCAAAATATGTCGAATCAGACTCAGTTGGAAGAAATAGGGTTGTTACCCAGGGAAGCAGCAGTATATACGGCTACGCTTGCTCTTGGGACAAGTTCAGCCTTGCGTATTTCTCGGGAAGCTAAAATACCAAGGTCTACGACCTACTTAACTTTGGGAGCGTTGGAGAAAATTGGCTTGATCACCGTTCAACATAAACGTACCACCACATTATTTTCATCCGGTTCACCGAATCTGCTGACAGCTATGGTTGACAGCAAGGAAGAAGCACAATGGAATATTACCCGGCGAGAGCGAGACGTGTTGGCAGACCTTATACCTAAACTACACTCAAGTTGGAAAGAAAATCGCGATAGAACACACTTGTATAAAGGGATTAAAGAATTAAAAAAAGTACATTCGGATCTCGTGATGCATGCTCGGCCGGACGATATTTGGTATCGATTGATGCCTGTAGATAATTTAGTCGCGGTATTCGGGGAAAAGGATTTCTTTTGGGAAAAGGCGCAACAAGCAAAAGGAATGCGGTCACGATTACTGTTTACTACAAATTCACCGGAACGGAGAATACAACTTTTGGCATCGCAAACACTTCACGATCAACGGAAAGCGCTGGACGGTAATGTATACAAGAGCAGTGCCAGTATTACCGCTTGCAGAGACCGTGTCGTGGTTGAGATCATTCGAGATACAAATGAGATTAGCGGGGTTGTCATTAACAGTGACGTCGTAGCAACGCTCATTCGCGAAATGTTGCATATGGTTTGGTTGCGATTTTAAGAAGTGTCACAACGCGTGACAACATAACATTGCAGGGTTTGCGATACCGATGGATGCTGGGTGTGTAGCGTATCATGCGCCCGACAAATATACATCCAAACATAAACTTCAATTTAGTCTGTAAGCTAAAAGAAATTTATGCACCAAGAACAACAATCATTTAATAGCCAAAGGATCCAAGAAAGCAATGAGTTACCACATTGTTCGTGTGGAATGGAGGGGTTCGCAACGAGTTATGCGCTATTGCACGAATATTGCCATTGTGCCGAAAGAATACATGAAGACGAATGCGGTTTTTTTCCGTTAAGCGTTTCCCATCAGTATGTGAAAGTAGCGAAGATTTCGTTGGTTTCTTCTCAGGTAGTTTATGCTTGATACGCTTATGCAAAACGATAGAAGAGGCAACGGGGATGTGTCTAAGTTGGAGTGCTTCTTAACATATGGAATAGCGGTAGCGGTTACGTCTAGTATTATAAATGTTGTCTTGGTGTTGCTGAAGTAACGGATACTACGGAGTTGCCCAGAACACAAATTGTGGACTGCGGTTTTTTTCCAAGAAAAAACCGCCATAGTTTTGCTTGCTATGGCGGTGAGGTCGCGGTCAGAGAAGAAGAACTCATCTGACTGGAGCATGTAGCTTGCATCTGCTGACCCAATTTGATTCTTGTATCACGGTATGTTCATCGCGTTTGGATTGAAGTAACCCAGAAAATGCTTTGCGCAGGGAGGGGCCGGTACCGGACCTGACATGAAATTGCTCATCCCAGGGTAGTCGTTCTTTAACGTTTATTTCCGTACTGACTTCGGCAACATTGTTGACGAAGTATTGTGCAACATCTTGGCTTTCAAAGCCAAAAATTTCACCATCGTGC
>CAZSWB010000110.1:2677-3146 GCA_964610675.1 uncultured Candidatus Saccharibacteria bacterium | reverse complement strand
ACCAACAAGGCCCCAGTTGAGCGCACCGATAATGACCAGTGCCCACAGTCCTTTGGATGCAGTGCATCCACAACATGTGTTTCCCATCATATAAATAGGATAAAAATTAGTAAAAAAATTGCTTGTCTGGACGTCAATAGTATACCACTTTTTTTGTTAAAAAGATAGTATTAACAATACAAGTCATTACTCGGTAATGCATGTACTGCTTGTCTTTAGTTACTACATTTGTTCACACTGTTTTGTTGTTGATAGTGCCAATAGAAATATAACAGGTTTTGAGGGGAAAGCTGTTTGAGCCTCACCGCTTGGCAGTGAACACGTGCTTAGCGGCAACAAAGGCGAGTTCTTTCCCATCAACACTTTTTGTTACTTTTTGGTGACAAAAAGTAAGGAAGAATATCCTCAACTTCTCACATCAAAAACTATACATACTGGTTTCATCCACGACTTTTTAAATGAAAAAAAC
>CAZSWB010000110.1:0-2648 GCA_964610675.1 uncultured Candidatus Saccharibacteria bacterium | reverse complement strand
AATGCGGGGAGCTTTTTTGGAAGCAAGTGTATTTAGTGCAAGCACTAAAGCTGTATCCAAGAAGGTATGTTCTTGATCAGACGTGAGCCGGAGCCTACGCGAGCCGAGGACATACCTCCATGCTTGTCGTGGATACAGATAAAAATGTTCTTCACTGTCGTGCACTGCATGCGCGCGTGGAAGTCTACTTTTATCTGTAGCCAGTAATTCCTACACTTCTGACGACAAAGCAGTCTGATGAAGTGTGAGAGATACAAGCGTGTACTTTGTAGATATGAGACAGGTGATCTTTTTGTAATAGTATCAAACGCTTCTGTATACCTATGAGTCCAATTGTTGCTTCTTGTTCGGTACGCACCCTCTATTGCCACACTCATATCCTGCGATTCTATGCGATATCTATCTTGGCACGAGTCTGTTCAGTCGAATATGTGACGAATATATATTGTATGGGGCAACCGACTCCAAATAGTACCATACAAACACACCTTTGTCAAGAGGTGTGTTGTGGACACTATTGTTTTTTAGCCTGTTTTAGCCAATTTCTGGCACTGGATCAGTAGGCGATGGATCAGTTGAAATGGTTTCGTCTTCACCAGCGCTTGGGTCAGCTGGTGGCGTTGGTTGGCTTGGGTCAGAATCAGTTCCTTCAGGAAACGGTGTTTGACATGAGGTATCCCCTGCTTCACAAACAGTGCCACTTCCTTCTGATGGGGCCGCTTTCCCGACCAAACAAATCTGCGGAAGCGGGCGATAATAGCTGGTAAAGACTTCTTCTTCACGCTCTCCATTTGGCAATACTTTTACATACGTAAACGATGTTTCTGCTCCTCTATAGGCAGATTGACAATCTCGTACACCAGGCGCCAATGCTGTTGTTTCTTTTACCTGTGGAGCACCCGCAGGAATCCAACGATGTACCACAGGCTCGGTATAGTATGCCTCTCGCCCATCGCTCGTCCCCCAAAAACTAAAATGCAAATCTCCATTTGATTCATTCATGCTTGTAGTAAGCAAAATATAGTGTTTAGTATCATTTTTAAATCGAAAATCTGGAGCAGGATCATAAATAGTAGCGTCTGTCCCCGGCTTCCCATTTCGGTGATCATTATAATAGCTTACGACAAGCGAATGATTGCGACGCTGCGTCACATCAAGACCAGCATTCATGACCGCCCGAAAGAGCGTACTCCCAATTTGGCACAATCCTCCTCCAATCTCTGGAATAATTTCATCTCCTTTGATTACAAGCTCTGCAAGGTACCCACCTTCTATGGTAAAGGGTTTGAGCGCATTGAGCAGTGAAAATTCTTCTCCTGGTTTTATGAGCGTCCCATGCAATTTTTGTTTTACGGCAAAGCGAATATTTTTTACACGATTTGTTGGGCTTCCTGCAAAATTTGAATACCCCGTTCCAAGTAGCTCTGTAATGCCAAGAGCATTCACTTCATCTGTGGATATCTCAGGTTTTTCAGCAATGACCTGAATAGAGAACGTAGTGGAAGACACAGCAGTATCAGTAAAAGAACGACTCAAAAACGCACTATTGAGCTCCTGGTAGGTTGCTTCAGTATTGAGGGAAATCCCTGGTTGCGATACTTGAAATTCAGAGACTTTTCCATTTTGTCCAATATCAAACCGTGCTTCTTTTGGAGATTGGTATATGGTTTCTCCTATGGTCTTGTCAAGATATGCAGTCGTTGATGCATATGACAACCCAAATCCCAAACGACCATCTTCCAATGATTGCACGTCTATCCATGAAGCCATATCGTCTGGTGTAATCTTCCACTCAGAAGTTCGTTTTGTTGTGGTATTTGTATACGTAAGCGTGATATTTCCGGCATCAAACACCTGTTCCAACCCTCCCAAGAGCGGAACAACATCTTCCTCTAGGACAGAAGGATGCTCCACGGTACGAACTATGGTAATTTCAGGAATGGTAAGTGAACTCCACGAGGATATAATCCTCCCAATAATATCTGTATACGAAAACGTCACCCCGACAGTGGAACTCACAATTTCGTACTCTAACGGATCAGTTTGTATCACACGCACGCCAGCATCCTGAGCCTGTGTTTCAAATGGAATAAGCCGTGAAGCTACCATCTCAGTCAATTGGTCTTTGTCGAGTGTCACACTCTGCAACTCTAGCTGTGGCTGCGATACCCGTACCAACAACGCTGACCACCCTCGAACAATCAAATTTCCTTCTTTTTGGTAGGAAAGTAATGTTTCAACTTCCTGATCAATATCCATACGGATAAGCTCTACAAAAAAATCTTCTGAACGGATAGCCGGATCAATGCGTACATACTGCGTCTTACCCTGATCTTCAAAGGTAAGCGTGATCCCTGCATCGAGCAATTTTGTATTCATGTCCTCAAGAAATATGCGAAGGTCTTCCCGTTCCATACCACCGACATGAACAGACCCTACAGAAACACCATAGAGCACTTTGTGTTCGTATGATGATGCATATGCGATGAGTGATGTCAGCGCAATACCGCCAAGTACGGCAAATAATACGACCCATACCCAAATATGTGACCATGCAATGGCTGTTAAGTTTGTTGACACCGTGTCTTTGATGTTGTCTATATCTTTTTTCAATTCATGTGTCATATAATTTATTCTTCGACAACTTC
>CAZSWB010000109.1:0-3170 GCA_964610675.1 uncultured Candidatus Saccharibacteria bacterium | reverse complement strand
GCAACTCGCGATTCATTATCTCTCCTCGAGAAAGCTTTTTAATCGATTGCCCTACGGCACGCTCAACCTCTCGAATACCGACAACCATCGTCTGAAACTCATCGGGAAGCAATGAAGCTTTGTGATCCGGCCCTTCCAGACTGCGGTCAGTCGTAATATGGCGCTCAATAATAGCGGCACCTCTCGCAACCGCACCAATAGAAACGGCAATCCCTCGCTCGTGACCGGAGTATCCTACGGGAACACCATACTTGGTCAACGTATCCATGTACTTTAAATTGATCTCATCCAACGGCGCGGGATATGTACTATTACAATGTAAAATCGCAAACGAAACGCCCAGTGTGTTGATAAACGCGATGCCCGCAGCTATCTCCTCTTCTTGAGCCATTCCTGTGGAAACGATCATTGGCTTCTTTGTTTTTGCGATATATTCCAATAGTTCGTTATTCGTAAAATCAGGAGATCCCACCTTATACACCGGCACATGAAGCTGCGCCTCAATCATATCGCAGCTCTTCTTGTCCCATGGGTTAACCATGAATATGATACCTCGCTCATTGGCATACTGTTCCATTTTCGTGTACGCATCATCTGGCAGTTCAAATTCCTTTAACAAGGGGATTAAGTACTGGTATTTCTGCTCCGCACTGTTTGGGTTATCCAAAATTTTCTTTTGATATACGTCCGCGAGGCTTCGTTTCTGAAATTTCACCGCATCAGCACCAGCTACTACAGCGGCATCAATGAGCTCGTACGCCCGTTTTATGCTTCCGTTGTGGTTTAACCCCACCTCGGCAATGACAAATGTCGGATGACCGGGACCGATAGTCCTGTCACCGACGATAAGGGGGGAAATATGCATATCAGTATGGATAGTCTATTTTCTCACCGGAATCAAGCACTGCACGTACCGGTACGCCGTCTATTCCAAAGACGGGTAGCGGAAGACATAACAGGGTAAACATCCCGGATTGTACGTCTTTGAGCCACAATCCTTCGATAATAATAATGGAATTTCGCAAGAGAAGCTCGTGCACCCTATCGGAAACCCCCTTCTTCTTTATCGACGGCCCGTCGATACCAACGAGCACGACGCCGCGACGGATAAGCTCTTGCGCACCATCTTCGGTAAGTGCCGTAAAATTCGGATCAAACTCATCAATATCCGTATTTGCATTGTTTGTTTTTAACAATACCCGTTTTGCGGATGTCGGGGGAATATCTGTTCCAGAAATACTCGTGACGTGATCCTCGATTACCACAACTTGCGCCTCACCGATGAATTGCTCGAGCGCATACGCCTCAGAACCGGAACCATTCGGGTCAATATGGAGTAATGTATCGATATGAGTACCGGTATGTGAGCCAAGTGATAGCGCACTAAGGCCGCTCACACCCTCACTCGCGGGACGTTCTTGCGTAATCGCAACGTTCGGATTCCCGGGATATATTGCCATATCGTTATGAATGGGACGCGAGATATCAATCAACATACTAGCAATGAGTATACCCCTTTGTCTGCCGTATTCATCGATCACCTCATCCTCTGGGGGGCCTTTTTTCTCACCGGAATACTCGTGGGCTTCGTGATAACGTTTATCCTAATGCAAGCGAGTAAGGTGCGATATTAAGCTATGGAAGCTCTCCCTGTTCTCGCAAGTATTTTACAAGCAATCGCTACGGCGCTTTTGTATTTCGTGATAGGTTTCGGTCCCGGATTCATCATCGGCCTCCTGCTCGCAAATAGAGTGTTTGGAAAAAACTTACCGCTTCGCATGGAAAAAAATATCGAGAGTACAAAACGGGCTACCGAGCACAACAACCAGTGGCATCCCAACAACCCTAAATGGCAATAGAGTCCCCTTCGTTGGGAAACTTGATATTCCATTGAGCATTCTTTTCGCGCAACAACACCTCAAGCGCCTGAGCTTCTTTTGCTTCGCCATGCACGAGGGCAATGGTATTTAGACCCTGAATTTCGGATGCGAACTGCGTTAACTGCCGTCCATCCGCATGCGCCGAAAATTCATTGAACAAAAATATCTCCGCGCGTACCGGAACCACTTGCCCATATAACTCAACACTTGGCGCCCCTTCCAGTATTCTTCGCCCTGTTGTGCCTGCCGCTTGATACCCGGTAATAAAGACGGCATTTTTCTCATCGGAAATCGTATTGCGCAGATGATGCACCACCCTGCCTGCCGTCATCATTCCCGATGCGGAGATCACCATGAACGGCCCTTTTTTCCCATTCAGGCTTTTAGACTCTTCCACTGACCGCGTGTATTCCAAATTACGGAACGTGAGGGGCAAATCTCCCTCTTTCGCAAAATCAATTTTCGATTCTTTGTCATAATCCTCTTTAAAGTTTTTGTATATATTCGTAATATCGGTTGCCAACGGAGAATCGACAAATATAGGGAAACGGGGAATGAGTCCGTCGTCGAGTAGCTTATGAATCGTATACACCAGCATTTGCGTTCTCCCAAGTGAAAACGCCGGTACGACCATAATCCCTTTCCGATCACACACGGTGTGAATTGCAGCTGCGAGACGCTCTTCGGCCTGTTCCAATGGAAGATGCGAGCGCTTTCCGTACGTACTTTCCAAGAGAATCGTGTGTATACGCTCTTTCGGAACTTCGGGATCGTGCAGAAGCGGAACACCATTCGGACCAACATCTCCCGAATATGCCACATGGCGCACTTCACCCTTTTCCTCGTAACGCAAGACGATGATTGACGACCCAAGAATATGCCCCGCATCATATAGCTTCAAAGAAATACCGGGAAGAATTTCTGTCCAAGTATCGCTGTTTCGTGCATAGGGAACGGGAATAAAGCGTTGCATCGTTATCTCGACATCCTCCATCGTAAAAAGCAGCTCCTGCTCGTCAGGCGCACCGATATGGTGTTTTCGCTTGTACGACACATCCTGCGCCTCTATCCCGGCAGAATCTTCAAGCATATGTGCTGCGACGGCTTTCGTTGCATGTGTGGAATAGATGTTGCCGGTAAACCCGCGCTTTACGAGCAACGGTAACATGCCGCAGTGATCAAGATGCGCATGGGAGAGCACAACAGCATCCACAGAGTCAGGAGGAAACGGAAACGCACGATTACGACCCCGCACATCGGAAAGCCCTTGGAACGTTCCGCAATCAAGGA
>CAZSWB010000108.1:0-3222 GCA_964610675.1 uncultured Candidatus Saccharibacteria bacterium | reverse complement strand
CGTACAGCAAGAATGAATTAGTATTACCTGTATGCATACCGAGCACTATATCCTCATCAGTATCGCAACTGTGATTTTTATATCAATACTGGTATTCTTGTGGCAACGTGAGGGAATTGAGCAATTCAAATATTCAGATTCTTCCACTACGTTTTCTTATTCTCCTATGCATAACAACCTAACTTCTCAACACGTCGCTACGGAGCCGGAAAATGTACCTGCGTTTCAGCTCGCAATCGAAGAAAAAAAATCGTTTTCCGTACTTCCGCGGGTGCAAGTAAAACTCCTCGATGTACTTTCGGACAACCGATGCCCATTGGATATGGATTGCGACACACCCGGAGATGCGACTGTTCTCGTGGAAGTGGTAAGTGACGGGGTTCGCAAAACAAAAGAAATAACCGTACCCGGCGGAACACGCATTATACCCGTACCCGTATGGACCGGCACCTCATCCGACACTCCGCAAAACTCTCTCGTCTCATCAGACGATCCATATATCATTCATTTGTCCGCGCTCAATCCATATCCGGAAAAAACAAAGAATACCAAGAAATCAGAATACAAGGCCGAATTCTTTGTTATCATAAGCCCGCTATAACCCGCTCACACTTACTCCGAAGAGCAGAATGCCAAAACAAACGAATACCAACACCAGCCCGACTCCCTCTGTAATGGAGAGCCGTTGCTTCGTGCGAGCAAACCAACCGATAATCAACAACGAAAGCAAAACAAACAACGCGGTAACCGCAAGATCCAATGTAAGCGAAACGGCAAGCGGGTGCACGAGCGCAGCCACTCCAACAACCAATCCGGAATCGGCAACATTGCTCCCGAGAATGTTACCCAATGCCAATCCGGGTCGACGATGCAGTGCTGCGCTAAGCGTTGTGACAAGTTCGGGCAACGATGTTCCAAACGCAAGAACGAACAATCCGATCAAAAATGCGGGGAGTTCCAGCTGTGTGGCAATAGAGGTTGCGGTGCGAACCGTTACCTCCGAGGCAACAAGCAACACGATAATTAATATCACAATACCCACCACCGCACGCACCCCCTTGCCGATATTCCTTGAAGCAAATGGTTTCTTTTCCACCGATCGATCTATATATATACGCCAAATATATATGCAAAAGGCAACAAGAAGCAGCATTCCTTCAAGCCGTGAAATTAATCCGTCACGCATGAAGAACACCGGCAACATGGTAATAAGTCCTCCAAGATACAAGTCACGACGGACATTCACACCTGAAGTAGCGATACCTATGGAAAGAATTGCGGCAAACCCCACAATAAACGTCATGTTCACAATATTCGAACCCAGAGCCGTGGCAAGCACCAACGACGCCACCTCTTGCCGCGCCGACGTAATTCCGATAAAGAGTTCCGGCAAGCTCGTAGACACTGCCAGCAAAACAAATCCTACGGAAAATTCCGGGATACCGAATGCGCGCGTAACATCAATTAAAAATCGTACGAGGTAATGACCGACGACAACAAGAGCCAAGAGCGCGAGAACAAGTAATAAAAGATCTACAATAATCATATGTACGCTTGTATTTTACCATGCCTGTGTAACCCTAATGATATGAAACAATCCCTCCTTGCTTCCCTCCGTTTATGTATCATCGGCATCACGATGGGAATCGCGGACCTCATTCCTGGAGTATCCGGGGGCACGATGGCGTTTCTCTCCGGTATATATGAGGAGCTTCTGGAAAGTATTCGTATTGTCAGCGGCAAAACGCTAAAACTGATTTTACAAGGAACATTCAAAGAGGCCGTAGCTTCCGTCCCTTTCCGCTTCCTCGTTCCGCTCTTTGCAGGCATTTTAACTGCCATCTTCAGCCTCGCACACATGCTTTCCTGGCTGCTCGATAAGTACCCCTCATTCGTATGGGCATTTTTCTTCGGATTAGTACTGGCTTCCGTCTTTATCGTCTTACGCCGAATCGTTCGCTGGGACATGACCGACAAAATAGGGTTTCTTGCAGCAACAGTTACTACATACTTCATCGTGGGAACAGTTCCTTTGGAAACGCCCGATAATCTCCCATTCATATTTCTTAGCGGTGCCATAGCAATTAGCGCAATGATTCTTCCCGGCATCTCTGGTTCCTTCATTTTGTTACTCCTGGGAAAATACCAATACATCCTGTCCGCGGTTACCGATCGGAATTTCCTTACATTAGCAGTATTTATGAGCGGATGTATTGTAGGCTTAGCGCTGTTCGCCCGATTCCTTTCTTGGCTGTTTTCTCGTCATCACGATATTTCCATCGCCATTTTGGCAGGCGTAATGTTAGGTTCGATCCGAAAAATATGGCCCTGGCAAGGCGAAGGCTTGCCGGACGTGTTCGACTCTTCCGTCTTCATCGCATTACTTCTGATGGCGGGAGGTGCGGTACTGGTATATTTCCTTGATCGCATGCAAGTCGTTAAAGAACGAACCGAAGACATTGCGGACCCGACTTTCCGCGCGCAACACGCAACGGCATTGGAAAAGCAGCAACGCCCGTAAGCCTACATTGCAAGGTAAGCATCGAAAAATTCCGTTGTCCGGCGCATCACCTCGGGCCACGCATGAATGAATTCATGCGGCTCGCCGGGATACACATGTAAAGTGACATCCTTCCCATGTTGCCGCAGCATAGCATCAGCGCGCTCTGACCACGCAAGTGGAACGGAGCTGTCTGCACTGCCATGATGGATCATCACGGGTACATCCACGTTTTCAAAAAAACTGATCGGTGAAATATTATCCCAAAAAAGAGGAGCGTCCTCGGGGGCACCGTGCGCTGAAAGAATTTGCGTTGCCACTTCACTTCTGCGTTTGGTCCATTTTTCAAAGTTGTCGCGTTCATCGGCGCTCACGGGAGCAAACTGCACATACGCATCAACAAGATCCGGCTGCGTCACCGCAATTCGCCACGCAACACCTCCGCCCATGGAATGACCAAGCATGCCGATGCGTTCCGCATCTATGTATGGCAATTGTGCGGCGCGCACCGCATGAATTGCATTGATAACATCCTCCGCGTATCCAAGGCGAAATCGCCGATCAGTCGTAGCTTCATCATCCGAATCTGCATGACCGCGATAGTCTGAATGAATAACGACATACCCTTGCCGTGCAAGATAATCCTGTTCCCGTTTGAGTCCTCGTCCATTTGTGTACACCACCGGATCGATATGACCGTGATTAAGCAGCAGCAGCGGAAA
>CAZSWB010000107.1:0-3232 GCA_964610675.1 uncultured Candidatus Saccharibacteria bacterium | reverse complement strand
GGATGCAAATGATGTTCCCCTTGAGCCGATTGTCATTGAAGCGGTAGAGCTTCAAAATATAAAGTAAGCGATTACTGCAATCGCATGTGGCGGAAGATCGCATCGCGATTATCATCCTTTGCCACTTTATTCCGTCGAAATATGCCACATACGGTGCATTTATGAACCAGATCAAGCGTTTCCGGATTAGAGCCTTCTATGTTAATAACATTCATGCGTCCGTTGCAAGTTGACAGTCGATCTCCCGGAACTCTGTCGTCCACGTGTTTTGATGCGAGGCAAGTCGTACAGTGATTTCTGCATGTGCTTTCTGCGGGCGGCACGACAAGTCCGCATGCTTCACACGTAAAGCCCGCATTTATAGTAATGAAGTTTCTTCGTTGCGTGGTCACCTACGCACTCTATTGCCCGCGGAAACGCAGGACGCCCATGTCGCGACCTCGTTTAATTTCACGAGCAACGCGTCGTTGGTGTTTTGCGCATGCGCCGGTCTTGCGGCGAGGCAATATTTTATTTTGTCCGCTCATGAATTTGCGAAGCAACGGTGTGTCTTGCATTGGAATTTCTTCCAGTTTCTCTGTGCAGAGAATGCACGCCGTGGGATATTTACGTTGTTGTTTTTGCATCATAGGTGATTAAAATGGGATATCTTCAATTCTGATTTCTTCATCTGAAATTATTGCGGGTGCCGCTATTTCTTGTTTTTTTCCGGCGTAGGGTTGCGGTGCTGGATTCGCTTGCTCTGCGGGGATACTCGTCGAATCTTGAGACATCCTTGTTCCGCCCTCTCCTTTGTTTCCGAGCATGATCATGTTTTCCGCGACAATTTCCGTTCGGTATCGTTTTTGTCCCGTTGTCTTGTCATCCCAGCTTTGCGTTTGCAGGTATCCTTCAACATACACTTGCCGTCCTTTTGCCAAGTACTGCGCCGTTATTTCCGCAAGTCTGCGCCATGCGATGACGTTATGGAATTCCGTTCGCTCCTGTTGTACGCCACTTTGATCTTTCCATACTCTTCCCGTAGCCACAGAGAAGCTCGTAATGGGCGTCCCTTGCGGAGTGGTTCTTGCTTCCGGGTCGCGGGTCAAGCGACCGATAATCATGACTTTGTTTAAATCCATATACGTTACTTTATTTCTTCGGTTAATGCTTCTTCAATGCCTTTTTCGACGTCTTTCATGGTTACTTCTTTTTGTGCGGGTGCCGCCGCTTCCGGCTTCTTGTACCCGTGCTTTCCGGATTTGTCTTTGTCCGCGTTCTTGTCATATTTATCAAGAATTTCCTTGCTGATGCGAGGGCGTTGCTGGGTCGCAAGGATGGTGAATCGAAGTACGGTTGCCTCACGCTTCAAGAAATCATGGATTTTCGCTATATTCGCAGGGTCAAGCTCTATGTGCATTGCCCGCAAAAAAGCGGTATTGTTCCGCCGTATTTCGTATGCGAGCTTCTTTCGGAGGGTCGGGGTGGATGTAATAACGGAGCCGTCGAGTTTGGTGATAAGGTCGTTTGTAGAGGTCTCAACGGCTCCTCGTTCCTCTTCCGAGAGCTTGGGATCGATCAAATACGTGATTTCGTACTGGCTTTGTTTCATGCAGAAATTGTATATGAAAGGGGGAAAACCGTCAAATTGCGAAGTTTACACGGAAAACTTGAAGTTGAATATGTCCCCGTCCCGCACGAGATAGGTTTTTCCCTCGTCGCGGACTTTTCCGGCAGCTCGAGCGGCTGCATAGCCACCCAAGCCTATAAGATCTTCGTATGCGACGGTTTCCGCACGGATGAATCCTCGCTCTATATCCGAATGAATTTCCCGCGCCGCTCTTGGCGCAGTGCTGCCTTGGGGTACCGTCCATGCCCGGCTTTCATCTTTCCCTGTTGTAAAGAACGTGATGAGACCAAGGAGCGCGTAGCCTGCGCGAATGAGCTGGTGGAGACCGGTATCTTGTAAGCCGTATTCCGCAAGAAATACCTCTTGCTCTTCATTTGAGAGCTGTGCAATTTCTTGCTCGATTTGCACGGAAAGCGTGAGGGGGGTTTCCTCTTGTCCGTTCAGAGAGAGGGTTGGAGGAGTTTCTTTAAGTTGTTCTTCTGATACATTCGCAACATACATCATCGGTTTCATCGTGAGAAGGGAAACGCTTCGCATGAGCTCCTCTTCTTTTTCCGAGAGGGGAACGCTGCGTGCGGGGTTGCCTTGTGAGACGGCCGCTTCGATTTTTTGTAACAGGGGAAGTTGCTGTGCGGCTTCTTTCGCTTCAATACCTGACCCTTTCGCGGTTTTTTCCGCATTGGCTATATGTTTTTGGATTGTTGCAAGATCTGCAAGCGCAAGTTCAATATTGATCGTTTCCGCGTCGCTCTCTGGATTTACCGTATTAGCAACGTGAATGATATCCGCATTATGGAAAAAACGAACCACATGAATGATGGCATCCACTTCGCGGATGTGTGATAGGAACTTATTCCCCAGCCCTTCGCCTTTGTGCGCGTCCTTTACCAGCCCGGCGATATCAACGAATTCAATCGTCGTGGGTACGGTTTTCTCCGATTCCGAAAGCTTGGTAAGTACGGCAAGGCGTTCGTCCGGAACCGGTACGACTCCGACGTTCGGTTCGATGGTGGTAAACGGAACATTCCTCGCAGCCGCGGCTTGGCGGGTGAGCGCGTTAAAAAGCGTTGATTTTCCAACGTTGGGTAAGCCGACGATGCCGATCTTTAACATAAGTATGCTAACCCTAGCATACGAGGATTGATATTTACATTCGCCTATTAATCGTCTATAATACGTATATGTTCCAGCCTCGCTATACTATTACGAATCGGTTATTGGCAAATATTAAACGTATTGCTGCGTTAGTAGCTGAGTTGAATAATGAGCATTTTTCGAGTGTTATTCTTTTGGATTTTGAGCGAAGGGCTCGAGAAGTTTCCGCCCATTCTTCCACCAGTATTGAGGGAAACCCTCTTCCGCTTACGGAGGTTAAGAAAATTATGAAACAGGCGCCAGAGCATGCACGGGATAGTGAGCGTGAAGTCCTCAATTATAATAAAGCGCTTACGCACTTACATACGTTGCTCGGACAAGATAATCGTTTCTTTGATCTTCGGCTGATTCTTGATATTCAAAAAACGGTTACTGCGGGGCTTATCGCTAGTAATCGAGCAGGAAAATTGAGAGAAGAGCCGGTATTTGTGAATAATCCAAAAACACGTCAGCCAATATATCTTCCGC
>CAZSWB010000106.1:0-3240 GCA_964610675.1 uncultured Candidatus Saccharibacteria bacterium | reverse complement strand
GCATTAAAAAACGCAGATGCATTAGTAATCGTCACCGACTGGGAAGAATTTAAAAATCCGGATTGGGAAGCAGTGCAAAAATCTCTGAATAACCCGATCGTTATAGACGGCAGAAACATGTATAACCCGAATGAAATGGAGAAGCTCGGGTTTGTGTATCACAGTGTTGGAAGAGGATAAGGTTTTTGAAAGCTGACAGCGAGCAAGGCTGTTTGCTGCGATCAAGAAAGTACCCACCTTCCCAAAAAGCAGGCAACTTATCCAACCAGTCCCAATTCTTTCACCTTTGCTTCAGCGGCTTCCAGCTGCGGCTTGTCATTCACAGGAAACCAATAGGAAGATGTAATAACTTTTATTTTCTTCCCCTGCTCTTGCACGAGTTTCGTCCACACATCAGGCGTTTCGTACTCCCCTCGCGCAGAGGGTACTGTCTTTGCTTCAAAAAATGATCGATCCATTACCATCGCACCCGTCCACACCAGATCGGAAACGAACTCTTGCGGCTTTTCAACCGCACGCACCAAATACCCTTCTTCGTCGGTAATAAGCACGCCAAACTGTTCGGGATTAGGTACCCGAGAAGACAGGATAGCCATGTCTTCCTGCACCAACTGTTGTACGGCAGCGGGATCAAAAATATCGTCTGCAACGCTTCCGAACCACCTGTCTTTGATGAGGTCTTTTGCCATACCGAACGCATGAGGCAACCCCAGTTGCTCATCTTGCCGAACAAACGTGATCGGTAACCCGTTATACTCACCGCTTGCAAAATGACTTCGAATTTTTTCTTCGTGAGGTCCGCCTACAACAAATATAAGTTCAGTTATTTCACTTGGCAGAGTATCCAGCAAATACTCTACGACCGGCTTCCCCGCAACCGGTAATAATTGTTTTGGTCCTTCATAGTACTTCGCCATGCGCGTACCCTTTCCAGCCATTAATATGATTGCTTGCATAGGTTAGTTTGTAGCATTGATGAATAAAAAATTCCAGTCCGCTCTTCCACACTTTACGAGCCGTCACTTTTCGACGCCACTTTTAGCGCAACACCCACCAGAACGAGCAGGATACTTCCGAGTAAAACGAGAAATACGTTCGAAAATCTCAAGGAAGAAAACATCGATGGTTCTGGTGTAGGCACCGGTGTTGGCTGAATCACGGTTGCAGGTATGGGAGCAACGCTCGTGCTCACGAGCTGCTGCTGTGCCACAATGGTTACCAGATCAATCGCAGACGTACCGCCGGTATCACGCACCGTCAATTGAAATATATACGTTCCCGTATCGGCAAAAAAGGAAGGATGCGTTGTGCGCCCGGAAAGCAACTCTACCGTCGGACCGCTCAATTGCCTCCATACATGCGAAGTAATACCACCATCAATATCCCGCGACTTACTCCCATCAAGTACGACAAGGGCGCCGGATGCGACTACCTGGTCGGAACCGGCGTCTGCAATCGGTACGCTGTTAGAAAACGTTGTTGGAGGAACAGTTGGAGATAGTTTAATGGAATATCCCGTAACAGGAGTTGTCGGTTCAACATCCGAACCCAATCCGAATTCATCGGCATAGGTATATGATGCAAAAACCAACACCGTGCTCAGTGCGGCAAACACAATACTTATCCGCATACGAAACTTATTAATTTATTCGGTACATAAATCACTCTTCGAATTTCTTTCCCCTCCAAATACTTGGTAATATTCGGCAGCGCCAGCGCCTGTTCCTCAATATCCGATTGCAATGCATCCACATCAACGACAAGCTCTCCTCGCACCTTCCCATTCACCTGCACTGCAATGCGGATCGTCGACTGCGCGGCGAGACGCTCGTCGAATTGCGGCCACTCGTGCACCGAAATCATTCCGGTATTCCCCATCGATTCCCAAAGTTCTTCACACACATGCGGAATATACGGAGCAAGCAATACTAAAAATGTTTCGAATGTATGCTTCGAGATACCCGGTTCCTTTTCACAAAGATTTAAAAACTCCATGCATGCGGCAATTGCCGTATTAAAACGAAACTGCTGCGTATCTTCCGTAACACGACGAATCGTTCGATGAAGCGCTGAAATCAAATCCTCCGAATCATCATCTACATGTACACGCTGTTGCAACTTCCACACGCGCTCGATAAAGCGACGCGGACCGCTTATACTTGCGGTACTCCAGAAAACAGCCTGATTAAAGGGACCCATAAACATTTCGTACATACGTAATGTGTCTGCCCCATACTCTTGAATAATATCATCGGGATTAATAACATTCCCCCAACGCTTGCTCATCTTTCGCCCGTCTTCTGCGAGAATAAGTCCGACGTGCTCCAAACGTGCAAACGGCTCAGGCGAATGTACGTGTCCGAGCTCGTGCAGCACGATGTGCCAAAATCGCGCATAGATTAAATGGCGCGTTGCGTGCTCGGCACCGCCTACGTACACATCAACATTCATCCATGCTTTTTCTTTTTTCGGATCCGAGAATTGCGTTACATTGTTCGGATCGATATAGCGCAAGTAGTACCAACTGGAACCGGCCCACTGAGGCATGGTATTCGTCTCTCGTTTCGCATCTTTTCCGCACGAAGGGCACGTGACGTTCACCCATGCGGCAATATTCGCCAACGGAGACTCTCCCGTACCCGTCGGTTCATAATGCTCAACTTCCGGCAGCAATACGGGCAATTGGTTTTCGGGAACAGGAACTACGCCGCAATCGGCACAATGAATAACGGGGATGGGTTCTCCCCAGTATCGCTGACGGGAAAACACCCAATCGCGAAGTTTGTAGTTTACGACTCGCTTTCCCCAACCTTTTTCTTCCAAATAATCTAGTATCTTCTCCGTTGCATCATGGATATTCATACCATCAAGAAAACCGGAGTTAATCATTACCCCAGCATCTTCTTGTACTTGATCCAAACTTGTAATTTCGCTTTCGTCTCCATTGATGGAAACGACACGTTTTACGGGAATGGAAAATTTCTTCGCAAATGCGAAGTCCCGCGTATCATGGCCAGGCACGCCGACAACGGCCCCTGTGCCAACATTACCCAATACATAGTCAGAAATATATATCGGTAGCTTTTCATCATTCAATTGATTTATACAGTACGCACCCGTAAACACCCCTGTTTTTTCCATATTGTCTGCAAGCCGATCAATTTCCGTTTTCTTGAGTGCCTCATCAATATATACTTGGACCTCTTGTTTCTGTTTTTCCGTTACGATTGTAGTCGCAAG